>JAHEZG010000154.1 GCA_023251195.1 Chitinophagaceae bacterium
TGCGGAGAATGTTGCAGAGAAATGGAAAATCAATCGGGATGAACAAGACCGATTTGCTCATTCATCTCAGGCAAAATATTTGGCAGCACATGAAGCAAGGAAATTTGCCGACGAAATAATTTCAGTAAATTATTGCAATGAAAAAGGTGAAGTAAAATCATTTGAAAAAGATGAACACCCGCGATTGACATCAATTGAAAAATTATCACAGTTAAAACCAGTTTTCAAAAAAGACGGAACTGTTACAGCAGGAAATTCTTCCGGAATAAATGACGGAGCTGCGTGTTTAATTCTTGCCAATGAAACTGCAGTGAAAGAAATGAATCTCACTCCGATTGCAAGAGTGGTTGCGAGTGCAGCAGCAGGAGTTGACCCTGCATACATGGGAATCGGTCCGGTACCTGCAACACAAAAAGCATTGCAGCGCGCAGGTTTGAGGGTGAGCGATATTGATTTGATAGAATTGAACGAGGCATTTGCCTCGCAATCCATCGCATGCATTCGTGATTTGAAATTGGATGAATCAAAAGTGAATGTCAACGGCGGTGCAATTGCCATCGGGCATCCGCTTGGTTGCAGTGGTTCTCGTATTTCTGCCACACTCATTCACGAAATGAAAAGAAGAAAAGCGAAATATGGTTTGGCAACAATGTGTGTTGGAGTCGGACAAGGTGCTGCAATTATTTATGAAAGCTTGTAAGTAATTTTACAGAATGATAAACGATAAAAATTCGCTCATTAAAATTTTAAAACAGGAACTTCCATTTCTGCAAAAGGAATATGGCGTGGAGCGGATTGGTTTGTTCGGTTCATTCGTTCGCGATACTGTTACACCGGAGAGCGATGTTGACTTGGTTGTAAATATTAACAAGCCACTCGGACTTAAATTTTTTCACCTGATTTATTATCTGGAAGATAAATTAGAAAGGAAGGTTGATATACTGTCTCCTTTAGGATTGCAGAAGATGAGAGTAAAAAAAATAGCGGATTCAATAAATAAAGAATTGGAATATGTCTAAGCGAGAGGATGATGTATTGGTGGATGACATTTTAACTTGCATTCAAAGAATATTGGAGTACACTTCATCCATGACCTTTACTCAGTTCACTGACGATATCAAAACGCAGGATGCAGTGATAAGAAATTTTACAATCATTGGCGAAGCCGCAAGTAACTTTTCAAAATCCTTCATTGATAAAAACAAAAACCTGCCTTTTCGTGAGTTGAAAGATTTCCGAAATAAAGTAGTACATAATTATTCTGAATTAAATGATGATAAAATCTGGGATATTATTCAGTTAGACCTTCCGCATTTAAAAGAAGAACTTTCCAAAGCAAAATTCTGATTAAGTGTCTGAGGAAAAAGAATATCAAAAATATTTCCTGGAGTTTTCATACATCGGCACAAACTATCACGGCTGGCAGATTCAGAAAAACGGAACTTCTGTTCAGCAATATGTAAACGAAAAACTCTCCACTATTCTTCGTGAAGATATTACCACAATGGGAAGCAGTCGCACCGATGCAGGAGTACATGCGCGACAAAATTTTCTGCACTTCGAAACCATTGCAGAAATTGAAAATGATTTTTTACGCAAGCTGAATTTTTTATTGCCGAGAGATATTGCTGTACGGAATATTTTTAAAATGGGAATGAAATCTCACTCACGCTTCGATGCCATTTCGCGCTGCTATGAATATGTTTTGAGTTACGAAAAAAATCCTTTCATCGCCGAGACGGCTTGCTTCTATCCATACTACAAACTCGATGTAAATATTCTGAATGATTTTTCGCAATTGCTTTTCGAACATAAAGATTATGCTGCCTTCAGCAAGCGAAGAACCACAGTGAAGACAACCATCTGCACCATCTCGCAAGCAGAATGGAAAGTGGATGCAGAAAAAAAGACCATCACCTTTTATGTTTCCTCAAATCGTTTTCTTCGTGGCATGGTGAGAGGATTAGTTGCAACCATGATTGCCGGCGGGCGACAAAAACTATCGAAAGAAAATTTTATAAAATTGCTGAACAGTTCAGTGAATCAGAAAACAGATTTCTCTGCACCTGCAAACGGATTAACACTAACCGCAGTAAAATATCCGGAAGGTTATTTTCCTGAACCATTGATTGAAACCATTCGGTACGCAGAAAATAATTTGAAGGAGTGATTAATTATTTTGTGGGCGCAAAACTTGTGTAACATACCACACTAAAAAAAAATATGGCTATCGCGATAGGAATTATTGTATTTATTATCATTTATGGTTGGCTAATATTTGGGTTCAGAAGTGTGACTAGCAAAAAAAATAGCAATAATTTAAGTTTGTCAGATTCACAAACCCTATTGAGAATTTCTATAAAAATTAATGACTTCCTCCTACTTAATGGACTGTATTCTGATTACCTTAAACTGAAAGAAGAAATAGCAAGCATAAAAATTGAATTGGACCAAAATGTTTCCGCTAACATTTTCTTCAAAGACAAAATTTTAAGAATTAAACATGATGGTCTAAGCACATATTTAAAAGAACAGTTGTCAAGCAATGATTATCATTATTATGAAAATGAAAAGGCAGGATTACTTCCATTTTAGAAGCTGGCTAGGGGTTGCTTGCTGAAATATCAAGGATGATTTGATAAAAATTTAAACAAAATAAATATGGAAATGATAGTACTTCAAATTATTACAATACTAATTGCTGCATTTTTGCTTTTTTATGCTCAACAAAAGGGTAAAAATCTGGCAGAAAAGAGTGATATTGGAAAGATAACTGAAATTGTTGAGGATATAAAAACTGAAAATGCAAGAGAAATTGAATTGTTAAAAGCTAACCTTGCTCTATTAAATGACAAAGAAAAATTGATATTTTATGAAGAAAAGGAATCTATAATTCTTTTCTTTTCACAATTGAATACTTGGATTTGGGATAGCTTGAATATTTATATGCATGAATATAACCCTACAAATTTTAGTGATATTTCTCAGAAATTAATAATTATGAGAGATTCTTATAGCAAAACAAATGTGGCATTTTCTAAAGTTCGTTTGATTGTTAATAATGATGAATTAACCAAAGCTGGACTTGAGGCTATCACAAAAACATTAGACCTCCACCACTTTAGAGAAGGACTACTTAAAAGACTCTCAACAAATCTCAGTTTCGGGAAAGTTTTTGTTGACCAGATGATTAAAGACAGTTCTGGAATGAAAAATGAACTTAGAGATTTTTATATTGGACAAGCTAAAGAATCTGATGATGAGAAACAAGCTATAATGGATGAATATTTTGGTAGGAATATGGAAAAGTTTAATCCAGCAAATGATGCAGTTAATGCATTTATGGTTTTAGCAAAAAAATATTTGCGTGATAACTAAATTTTCAAAAACAAAAAAGCAGCACTCTGACGAGTGCGGCTTTTTTGTTTAGTGTAACACTTCCGATTTAGTGCTGCTCGCGTGAGTGATTGAAACGGAAAAAATATTTTAGAATTCTCTAAAAGAATAAATCACCGCTTCCGCCACACTTAAAGCAAACACCACCTTGCACATGAGAATAAATCTGGAGATAGCCGCTACCACCACAACGGTCGCAAATATTTGAATAAGAATAAATCTTATTATCTCTTTCAAAAATTGGAATGGAATCCTTCGAATGAATGTCCTTGTGGCAATACTGGCAAACAGTAATTAAAGCAGCGAGTGAATATTCCCAAGGAATTTTATTTCTAATATAATATTTATGATGCGCATGAAGTTGATAGTATCTATTTTGAGAGATTGGCTTTTCATCTTCAAAAACTTCCCAATCCATATTTGCTCTCGTCACTTCAAATGCAAGGTAATTACCATAACCATCACTCCCTTCAGATGCTGAGTTTTCACAAAGTGTGCATTTAAAAACATCTCTATCTAATACCTGTTGTCTGAAATCCATCCATTCTTTAGCTCTTAATAATATTGAATATGGAATTTGTGAATCACCAAATAATTTTTTCAATTCATCGTATTCAATTCCAACTTTTATTTCATCAAGCTTTATCATTATTAATATTTCAAGTCAAAATAAATTAATTCCACATTACTATTTCAAATAAAAAAAACCGGAGCGGCTCCTGCTCGGCACGGAATGTTTCCGTGCTGCAAATAACTTAACTAAAACCCCATAACGCAAAACCTACTGCCGCAAGGCAGATGCAGCAAAGACAAACCCGCGTTTTGACAAACCCACAAAGGCAAACCAGCCCTATCTGTATTCTTTTCCCCAAAAAAAAATAATTGTATCGAAGTAATATTGCGTTCGCATTAAATAAAGCAGCAACTTGTAGTTGAAAAGAATTTTAAATAAGGTTATTGATTTCGGTTTGCTCTTCCGCGTGTTGCGCCTCGCGGCACCGCACAAAACAAAATTTTATACTGCTGTTTTTATTGCCGTGCTGATGGCGGGCTTAAGCATTCTCAATCCATACATCATTCAAATCACACTCGATAAATATATTCTGCAAGGCAATTATCAAATGCTGGTGACCATGAGTTCGGTGCTGCTCATTTCACTTTTCGTGCAGGGATTTCTTTCGTACCAATTCACTTTCACCACTGCACTGCTCGGGCAAAATATTATTCAGCGGCTGCGCGTAAAAGTTTTCGCGCACCTGTTGCACATGAATGTCCGCTTCTTCGATAAAACACCAATCGGCATTTCCACCACCCGAACAGTGAACGATGTGGAAACCATCAACGATATTTTTTCCGAAGGCATCATCACCATCCTTAGCGACCTGCTCACCATCATTGTGGTGCTGATTTTCATGTTCAGCATGTCGTGGAAACTCACGCTGGTGGCAATGTCCATTCTGCCGCTGCTCATTTTATCGGCATGGATTTTTAAAGAAGGAATAAAAAAATCTTTCACCGAAGTGCGCAACCAGGTTGCGCGCCTCAACACTTTTGTGCAGGAACATTTAACCGGCATGAGCGTGGTGCAACTCTTCACCGCCGAAGAACGGGAGATGGCAAAATTCAAAATCATTAACCGCGACCACCGCAATGCGCACATCAGCAGCAACTGGTACTACAGCATTTTTTTTCCCATGGTCGAAATCATTTCTGCACTCGCCATCTCGCTGCTCGTTTGGTACTGGAGCGGAAAATATTTGCAAGGCGATGTAACAGTCGGCATGCTCAATTCATTCATCATCTGCATCAACTTATTGTTTCGCCCCATCCGCATGCTCGCCGATAAATTCAACACGCTGCAAATGGGCATGGTGGCAGCCGACCGTGTTTTCAAATTAATTGACAGCGACGACCGCATTCAAAACACCGGGAAGATCAGCGCCGGAAAACTCAAAGGCGAAATCGCTTTCGAAAATGTGTGGTTCGCTTACGACGATGAGTACTATGTGCTCAAAGATGTTTCGTTCAAAGTAAAAGCAGGCGAGTCGCTCGCCATTGTGGGCGCCACCGGAAGCGGAAAAACCACCATGATTAATTTGCTCATGCGCTTTTACGATGTACACCGCGGGCGCATCACCATAGATGGCGTTGACATCCGCGACTACGATGTGTACTCGCTGCGCAAAAATCTCGGAATGGTTTTGCAGGATGTGTTTTTGTTTTCAGGTTCCGTGCTCGATAATATTCGCTTGCGCAACGAAAGTATTTCGCGCGAGCAGGTAATCAATGCATCAAAACTTTGCGGTGTCAATGAGTTTGTTGAACACCTGCCCGATGGTTACGATTACCTTGTGAAAGAGCGCGGCGCCACACTATCCATGGGGCAGCGGCAACTCATCTCGTTTGTGCGCGCGCTCGTTCACGACCCCGCCATACTCATACTCGACGAAGCCACATCCAGCATCGATACCGAGAGCGAACAGATCATACAGCGCGCCATACAGAAAATGGTCAGCAACCGCACCTCCATCATCATCGCGCACCGGCTCAGCACCATCCAAAATTCAAACACCATTCTCGTGCTCGACCACGCCGAAGTAAAAGAATGCGGCACCCACGAACAACTCATTGCGCTCAATGGCTACTATAAAAAATTATATGAGATGCAGTTCAGGAAAGAGAAGTTGCTCGTGTAAAAAATCTATATCCTGTTAAAACTTGCTTCGGCTTTTCCAGAATTTCGGATTACTTTTTCCATGATTGAAAGCCACTACTGTAACAGTATAACTTTTCACATAATAAATTATCTGGTAAGGAAAGCGATGAATGTTTGTTAGCCGCAAATCGCGATGTCGTTTTTCAAACGAAAGCGGATTGCGAAGAATGGTTTCCAATGATGCTTCAAAACAATTGATGAGTTCATCTCCTAATCCTTGTCGATTGTCTTCATACCACATAGCAGCTTCTAATATTTCTGAAGTTGCAATATCAAGAACACGATAATTATATTTCATTTCATCGCTTTGAATTTCGCTTTGATTTCATCTATAGTAAAGAAGGTTGCCTTTCCGGATTCAATCAGTGCCATGCGACGGTCTAATTCTTTTTTTTGTTTTGGAGTAAGAGTAGATTGATGTTCTTCAGCAATGCTGTCCCAGATATTTTCAACCAGCAATATTTTTTCGGCAGTGCTTAATTGCTGAATTTGTTTCTCAATCTTTTTCATCCGGTTATTTTTTTACGAATATAGTTTCTTCTGTAATTTGTTGAAATAAAAAATTAAAAGCCATCTCGAAAAACAAGTTGGCTTTCATTCTAAAAGCTAACAGCTAAAGTCTAATTGCTTATCTAAGATTTCACCGTCTTCGAAGCGATATAAGATTTTATCCATTCAGTAGTCACCGATTTTGGTCGTTCAATACCATAACCAAGCGCACGATCCCAACACAACGAAGTTAAAACTCCCAATGCGCGCGACACGCCGAACAACACGGTATAGAAATCATATTCCACCAACCCATAATGAACCAGCAACGAACCGGAGTGAGCATCCACATTTGGCCATGGATTTTTAATCTTCCCGGTGCTTTCTAAAATAGGAGGAGCCACTTTATAAATGCGCCACACAGTATTCACCAATTCATCATCCGGACAATATTTTTTTGCAAACTCCATTTGCGCCGTAAAGCGCGGATCAGTTTTGCGCAACACCGCATGACCATAACCCGGAACTACTTTTCCTTCTGTTAAAGTTTTGTGTATGTAATCAGCAATCTGTTCTTCACTCGGGCTTTTCGAACCAATTTCTTTTTGCATCTGCATTACCCAGCGAATCACCTCCTGATTTGCAAGTCCGTGTAACGGTCCAGCCAATCCATTCATTCCCGCAGTAAAAGAAAGATATGCATCACTCAGTGCAGAACCAACCAGATGAGTACTGTGTGCAGAAACATTTCCTCCCTCATGATCGGCATGAATAGTCATATACAACCGCATCAGACTTTTAAATGACGGATTATCAAACCCGAGCATGTGCGCAAAGTTTGCAGCCCAATCCAATTGCGAATCGGGTTCAATGTGAGCATCATTATGATATGTACGACGATAGATATAAGCAGCCACACGAGGCAATCGAGCAATCAGATTCATTGAATCTTCAAACATCGGATCCCAGTAATCTTTCTTATTGATTCCTTCACGATATTTTTTTGCAAAAACACTTTCAGTTTGCAAAGCCATAACAGCAATGCTGAATTGTGTCATCGGATGAGTTGTTTTAGGAAGTTCATCCAAAACTTTAAACACATGATGCGGAACAATGCCTCTGCGTGCCCATGTATTGCTTATGTGTTCAACATCGCTGTGAGAAGGCAATTCGTTTGTCAGCATCAGATAAAATAATCCTTCCGGCAAAGGTTCAGTACATCCTTCCGCCTTCGGTAATTTTTCACTCAACTCAGGAATTGTATAGCCACGAAAGCGAATTCCTTCTACAGAATCCAACAAAGAGGTTTCAGTTACCAATGCTTTAATTTCCTTCATTCCACCATACGCTTGATCTATAGTATAAGTGCCTAATTCAAGATTACCGTGTTCTTTTAATAATGCTTTTACTTCCTGCGCCACAGGCCCGGAAACTTCGTGGAATTTGTTTTTTAATACCCCCATTTTAATCTTTTACTTTTTTTTGACGGCCAAATGTAAATAAATCTGTTATCTGCTTTTTTATTTTTGAAAACAAAAACGAAACAGGAATCAATTGGTTCAGCAATCAAGTTTTTTTTTTAAAGAATCAGTTTTTGAAAAATAATTTTTATGTCCAATTAAATGACTTGGTTCTACTAGTACCTGTGAATATCATTTAGGTATTTAACTAACGGTCGTTACTAATGCACAATACTTTGTGCCCTCAACATTAAAGGTAATTACTTTACAAATTACAAAATCATTCTGGATGTTTAATAAATACAACTCACTCCTGCATAAATCGGGTCTATTCTTTTTTAGTTTGATTGCATCGTTAAGTTTCATTGGTATTTCCAATAATGCCTTTGCAACACACGCCGCAGGTTCTGATTTAACATATCAATGGGTATCAGGCAACATCTATAAAGTAACTGTAAATTTTTATCGCGATTGTCAGGGAGTGGCAGCTCCGAATACTGTGACACTAAATGTAAAATCAACCAGTTGTGGTCAAAATTTTAATGTAACATTAAACCGGCTTGCAGGAACAGGGCAGGAGATAACTTTTCCTTGTAATCCAACTTTTACATATTGTAATGGGGGTACTAATCCAGGAATACAACAATATACTTTCGAGGGGAATGTGACCTTGCCAACACAATGTGTCGACTGGGTTTTCAGCTATTCTGTTTGTTGCAGAAATTGTGCAATCAGTACCATTACCAATCAAGCAAATTGTAACAATTCTTCAACTGGTAACGCCTTATATGTTGAAGCTTTTTTAAATAATACCGCAGCCAATCACA
>JAHEZG010000155.1:0-8006 GCA_023251195.1 Chitinophagaceae bacterium
CTGCTGCAATCTGGCAGAGAGTTTTGAGTCGAACCCAACTGTGGATGTATCATTTACTGATGCAGTAACCGGAGCAAAAAAAATTCAGATGCTTGGCTTGTCGGGAATTTATGTACAAACGATGACTGATGTTTTGCCAACCATACGCGGTCTCGCAATTAACAATGGAATGAATTGGGTGCCTGGCCCATGGGTGGAATCCATTCAGTTAAACAAAGGAACCGGTAGTGTGGCAAATGGATTTGAATCCATTACCGGACAAATAAATGTGGAGCTAAAAAAACCAGAAACCGCAGAGCGCCTATTTATTAATATGTACGGAAATTCTGAAGGGAGAGGAGAATTAAATTTTCAATTCGCTCATCGGTTCAATAAAAAACTAAGCACACTTTTTTTGGCAAGCGGAAGTGGTATGCAAAATACACAGGATAAAAATGGTGACACATTTATAGATCAACCTGACTTCAAGCAATCACAATTTATGAATCGCTGGAAATATGAAATTGGAAAACACATTGAAGGCATGTTTGGTGCAAAATGGATATATGATTTACGCAATGGTGGTCAAATGCCAGGCAGTACACCTGTTGGAGGAGCAGTTTATCAAACACAAATGGAAGTAAATCGTCAGGAGGTCTTCTATAAAACCAGTTACAACCCAACAAAAGTTTATCAGAGTTTAGGATTGCAATTGTCAGGTATTAACCACGATCAAAAGGGCTTTTTTGGATTGAAAAATTATTCAGGTAAAGAGCAAACACTTTATGCAAATTTGATATGGCAATCAATTATCGGAAACACAAAACACAAGTATCGGTTAGGGGCTACTTTTTTGGCCGACCATACCAATGAAGTTTTTGATACGGTTTATGCTGGATATAAAAACAATATACCCGGTGCGTTTTACGAATACACTTTTGATGATTTGAAAAATTTTTCGGTTGTAATAGGTTTGCGGACTGATTATGTAAATGAAAATTTTCAACTCACACCACGATTGCATTTGCGTTACAAAATTTTAAAAAACACAACGCTTCGAATGTCTGGTGGAAGAGGATTGAGGTTCACCAATTTGTTTGCGGAAAATCCGGCAATAATGGCCACATCAAGAAAAATTGTAGTGACTGAAAAACTGAATGAAGAAAGTGCCTGGAATGCAGGAGTAAACGCCACTCAGAATTTTTACATCAACAACAGAGAGGCAAGTTTGAGTTTTGATTTTTACAGAACACAATTTGATAATCAGGTGGTGCTTGACTATGACATGTCGCCACAATTTATTTATGTAAGTAATTTACACGGTCAATCATTCGCAAATAGTTTTCAGGCTTCATTCAATTTTTTTCTGATTGAAAAATTAGAAGTCAGGATGGCATATAAATACAATGATGTGCAGCAAACACTGAACGGACAATTGATACAGAAACCATTGTCGCCAATGCACAGAGCATTATTTAATGCTGCCTATTCAAAATTGCTGCATTGGAAATTCGATGGAACAGTGCAATGGGTGGGTGGTCAGCGAATACCATCTACACTAAGCAATCCTGAAGAATTCAGACTGCCTCAAAATTCGCCTTCCTATTTTCGAGTGCTTGCTCAAGTTACTTACATTAAACATCGATGGGAATTTTACATTGGAGGTGAAAATCTGAATGATTTCATACAAAAAGATGCCATCATCAGTGCTGACGAACCATTTGGTCCTTATTTTGATTCTTCATTAGTATGGGGACCACTAACTGGCAGAACGATTTATGCAGGAATCAGATTTACCTTGAAATAAAAGCAATAATTTTAAACGAAATAAAAAAACAAAAACAATAAATAGTATGAAAAACAAAATCATCATCATCGCGCTTTTGCTAACAGGATTTGTAAACGCATTATCAAGCAAATCTTTTGCTTCCAATAAAGGAGGAAAAGAAAAAGTGGTCATTCAAACTTCAGCTCAGTGCGGAGAGTGCCAGGAAAAAATTGAAAGTGCAATAAAAAAACTGGATGGAATTAAATCTGTTGATCTAAATCTTGATACCAAAAAGGTGACTGTGGTTTACGATTCTTTGCTGACTACACTTGATAAAATTAAATCCGCAATCAGCAATGCCGGCTATGATGCTGACGATGTTAAAGCAAACTCAACCGCTTACGATAATCTTCCAAGTTGTTGCAAGAAGGGAGGGAAAGAATAATTGACGGATGAAATTAATTCAAAGCCATCTCAAATTTTGAGATGGCTTTTTTATTTTAATTAATCGGCAGATTTATTTTCAATCCTACCTTCAATTATAAAATCATCGCTGCCAAACCATCGCGATTCTTCGTGGTTGGTGATGCTGTAATATTTTAATGGGGAATAAATTAAACTCTCGCTGAGGTTTGAAATAAAATTTTTAGAAAACAGTTCAATCTTAATTAACTCAATGTTTTTATGCGCGTTGAAATGAATTTCAAGAACTCGTGTTTTTAAGTCTTCATCTTTCGCCACATATCGAATCATAGTTGTATGTGAACTGTCGGTTGAATTTACAATGGTATCAACAATGTATTTTTCATTGAAAGAATTGTTATGAATGTCGGCAGAAAAAAAACTGTCGAACTCTCTCTTCCAATCAATATTTATAAAGCGGTTTTCTTCACGGTCGCCATTCACACTCGCTGATTTTAAAACCGAAGCGTGACTTGCATGTAATTTTTCAATATCGTTATTCATAAATGCGCTGAGGTCAAAATAAGAATTTTGAAGTGCAGCCTTTTTAATATCAGAACACGAATTGAAAAAAATAATAATTAATAATGCAATTAGTAGTTTTTTCATTGTGTAATTAATATTTCTCCCGTCATTTCTTTTGGTTGTTCGAGTCCCATTATTTTTAAAATAGTAGGAGCGAGGTCCGAAAGTTTTCCGGATTTAAGTTTTGGTTTATAATTTCTGTCAATCAGAAAAAACGGAACCGGATTTTTTGTGTGTGCGGTATTCGGTGTTCCATCGTCGTTAATCATGTAATCAGCATTGCCATGGTCGGCTGTTAGAAAAACTGTGTAATCATTATCCAAAGCAGTTTCAACTACTTCGTTCACACATTGGTCAACTATTTCAACTGCTTTCATGACAGCGGTAAAAACTCCGGTATGACCAACCATATCTGCATTGGCAAAATTCAAACAAATAAAATCAGCGCTCTTGGTTTTTAGTTCAACCAAAATTGCATCTCTCACTTCAAGCGCGCTCATTTCCGGTTGCAAATCATAGGTGGCAACTTTAGGTGAAGGAATCATAATTCGCTTTTCACCATCAAAAGGTTTTTCTCTTCCACCTGAAAAAAAGAAAGTGACATGCGGATATTTTTCAGTCTCTGCAATCCGAATTTGTTTCAAGCCATTGTTTGCAATCACTTCACCTAAAGTCAAACTCATATCTTCATTCGTAAAAATGTTACGGATGTTTTTAAATGAATGATCGTAAATGGTCATAGTGGTGTAATGCAAATTCAGCGGCTTCATTTCCTGCTCCGGAAATTCCTGCTGCGTTAGAGCTTTGGTAATTTCACGGCAGCGGTCAGTTCTGAAATTGAAACAGATTACTGCATCATTTTCATTAATAGTTGCTATTGGTTTTCCATTTTCATCAACCCGAATAATTGGTTTTATAAATTCATCAGTCACTCCTTTGTTATACGATTCAATTATTGATTGTAAAATATTTTCACTCGGTTCTCCTTTTCCATTTACCAATAAATCGTAAGCCAGTTTCACCCGTTCCCAACGATTATCTCTGTCCATTGCGTAATATCTTCCAATCAACGATGCAATGGTTCCGGTTGATTTTGCTAAATGATTTTGCAAGTCTTCAACAAAACTATATCCGCTTTTAGGGTCAGTATCTCTTCCATCAGTAAATACATGAACGAAAACTTTCTTCAATCCATTTTCATTTGCAATATCCAGCAAAGCTTTTAAATGTACAATAGAAGAATGCACGCCACCGTTCGAAACCAATCCCATCAAATGCAAATTGCAATCTTTCAGTTTTACATAATTGATTGCATATAGTAAAGATTCATTTGTATCCAAGGTTTTTTCACGAACCGCTTTATTGATTCGAACCAACTCCTGATAAACCACTCTTCCTGCACCTATATTTAAATGACCGACTTCTGAATTTCCCATTTGACCATCAGGCAAACCAACAACTTCGCCATCAGTTCGCAATTCTGTATTTGGATATAGCTTGTACAAACTTTTTACATAGGTGGCTTTCGATTGCTGAATGGCATCCGCCCCAGGAACCTTTCCATGTCCCCAACCATCCATTATAATCAATATGGCTTTTTTCATCGCGCACAAAACTATGCTGAAAATTCAAAGCTGAATGCGATGTTGGAAAGAAGATTTAAAATCAATTACTGAATTTATCAAATGCAACTTATTTTTGAAGTATTGAATAGTTGGCAAAGAATTTGGCTTTAAGGATTCCGGAAAATCAAAACGCACTCTCCAAAGAAATGAAAAAAATTATCTCCATCGCTTTTACATTGACAATTTTGGTGTCATCATCAAAGTTCGTTAGTTCAGCTGATGTATTGGACACAATAGCATCTGCCATCAAAAGTGGCAACGCCTCAACATTGTCGCAATATTTTGATGCAAGCGTTGATATTACCATACTCGATAAAGAATCTGTTTACAGCAAGGCGCAGGCCCAAATGGTAGTGCGCGATTTCTTTTTGAAATATCCTGTCAGTTCTTTCGCTCTGATTCATCGGGGTACATCTGCCGAAGGATCGCAATACGGAATCGGAACCATGACCAGCACCAGCGGTTCGTTTAGGGTTTATTTTTTAGTTCGTAATAAAACAGGAGTGAGTCTGATTAAAGAACTCCGTTTCGAAAAACAATAAGTGGGCTGGAAGGAATTTATCACCGCTGCTTTTGAAGAAGATATTCGCGAAGGCGACCACACTTCACTTTCAACAATTCCTGAAGGACAGAATGGAAAAGCAATTCTCTGGGCGAAAGCTGACGGCATAGTTGCAGGTGTTGAATTAGCACAAATGATTTTCTGGTACTTCGATGCAACACTGGATGTAACAGTTTTCATTAATGATGGTGCAGCAATAAAATCAGGCGATAAAATTTTAGAAGTGCAGGGTGCAGAAAGAAATATTCTTTCGTGCGAGCGGTTGGTGTTGAATTGCATGCAGCGCATGAGCGGCATTGCAACACTCACTAAAAAATATGTGGATGCAGTTGCAAACACCAACGCAAAAATTTTAGATACTCGGAAAACAACTCCGCTTTTTCGTGCAGCAGAAAAGTGGGCGGTGAAAATTGGTGGCGGAGAAAATCATCGCTTCGGTTTGTATGATATGATTCTGATAAAAGACAATCATGTTGATTATGCAGGCGGAATTAAACCCGCAATAGAAAAAGCAAATTTGTATCTGAAAGAAAATAATCTGCAGATTCCAATTGAAATAGAAACAAGAAATCTGGATGAAGTGAACCAGGTACTTGCAACAGGAAATGTGAATCGGATTATGCTCGACAATTTCACTCCTGAATTAATTCGCGAAGCAATGAAGTTGATTGATAAAAAATTCGAAACAGAGGTTTCTGGTGGAATTACTTTAGAAACCATTCGCGCTTATGCCGAAACCGGAGTTGATTTTATTTCTGTTGGTGCGCTCACACACAGTTACACCAGTCTGGATTTGAGTTTGAAGGCGGTGAAGTAAATTCACGCTGCAAATTTTCTCCATTACTTTTCGCTTTTCAAAATTGTAAGTGTTTAAAGAAATTCAACATATTATTATTCTGCTGAAGCGACTCGCTATTTTGTTGTTGCTGTTTTCGATATGCCGGGTGCTGTTTTATTTTTTCAATGCTGATTTGTTTCCACCGATTTCATTTTTCGAAGGATGCTGGATTTTTATTTACGGAATCCGATACGATGTTTCCGCGATTGTTGTGTTGAACAGTTTGTTCATTGTGTTACACCTGTTGCCGAATAAATTCTGGGAAACAAAATTTTATCAAACCATTCTGAAAATACTTTTCTACTCGGTAAATATTGTCGCACTGATTTTCGAAGCATCAGATTTTGCGTACTTCAAGTATTCATTCAAGCGAATCACGAGCGACATTGTATTCATGGAGCACGATGCGCCAACATTGATGCCCGCTTTCATCCGCGATTTCTGGTACTTGTTGTTAATGATTGCTGCGATGTTTTTGTTCGCCGAATTTTTGTATCGAAAAACTTTTAGTTTGAGTGATTTGAATTTTAATTTCAAATCATTCAATAGAGTAAAATTGATTTCAACTTTAATGATTGTTTCGTTTTTATTTATTGCTGCGAGAGGAAATATTTCGAAACAATCTTTAACTCCCAACAGCGGTGATTCACATTTTCCGGTTTCGTTGAATGCGCTGGCGCAGAATACTTCTTTCACTTTCTTGTATTCATTGGAGCATAAAAAATTAGAAGAAAAAAAATACCTGACTGATGAAAAAGCGAAACTGTATTGCAATATCATTCAATCATTCAATGGAAAACCAGCAAGCATTTATAATCCGGAAAGGAAAAAATTAAATGTGGTGGTTATTATTCTTGAAAGTTTTTCGCGCGAGTATAGTGGTTTCTTAAATGGCAACCCAGGATACATGCCGTTTCTTGATTCGCTGATGCAGCAGGGAATGGTATTCACAAATGGTTGGGCGAATGCAAAAAAATCCATTGAAGGAATTCCGGCAATACTTTCATCTGTTCCGGGGTTGGTAAATGAACCGCTTTTAAATTATGGAAGTTATCCTGATTTGAAGATGAACACGATTGCAACTTATCTGAAGGATATGAATTACAGCACAGCATTTTTTCATGGTGGTTCAAATGGTACAATGAATTTTGATAAATATATTTTGGATTCCGACTTCGATAAATATTTCGGCAAGAATGAATATCCGAATCAGAATGATGATGATGGAGTGTGGGGAATTTTTGATGAACCATTTTTTCAGTACTTCAGCGATAAGTTGAGTGAAATGCCTCAGCCATTTTTGGGAGCAATCTTCTCGCTGACTTCACATCATCCATTTACCATTCCGGAAAAGTATCGTGGCAAATTCAAGCAAGGCAAGGAGCCAATTGAAGAAGTTATTCAATACACTGATTTATCGTTGCGCGAATTTTTTAAAACTGCTTCGCATCAGTCATGGTACAACAACACACTCTTTGTTATTACTGCCGACCACACCGGACCCTCATCAGATGAGTTTTATAAAACACGAGTGGGTATGTATCGAATTCCGATTGTTTTATTTCAGCCCGGAAATAATTTACTGAAAGGAAGAAATGATGAAGTGGTTCAGCAAACTGATATTCTCCCAACTGTTTTGAATTTTATTGGTTACGATAAACCATTTGTTTCTTTCGGTCACGACATGTTTTCAAATGAAAGGGAAAGAGTCACAGTTAACTCGCTTGGAAATATTTTTCAGATAATGAACGACGGTTACAGTTTGCTTTACGATGGAGAAAAGCCCGTTGAACTATACGATTACATTCGTGACCCGCTGCTGAAAAATAATTTAGTGAACGAACAAAATGAGATTACTGAAAAACTGACCACTCAATTGGAAGCATACATTCAGGTATTCAATTCCAGTATTATTCACAACACTTTATCTGGGCGATGAAAAAATATTCGTTCATCATCAATCCGATTTCGGGAGTGAGCCGCAAGAAAAATATTCCTACATTGATTGAATCGTTATTTAGAAATGTTGGTGTTGAATATAAAATTCTGCTGACTGAAAGAGCCGGTCATGCAATTGAACTGGCGAAAAGCGAAGCAGAAAAAAAAGCGGATGTAGTTGTAGCAGTCGGTGGCGATGGAACATTAAATGAAATTGCACGAGGTTTGGGAGGAACAAAAACTGCGCTCGGAATTATTCCACTCGGTTCCGGAAATGGTTTGGCGCGACACTTGAAAATTTCGCTGAAT
>JAHEZG010000155.1:8016-8827 GCA_023251195.1 Chitinophagaceae bacterium
AACTAAAGCGTTGCAACAATTACTGAAAGGAAAAACAATCAGCATGGATGCAGGCATGTTGAACGAACATTTATTTCTCAGCAATGCCGGAGTTGGTTTTACCGGTGAAGTGATTCATTCATTTCATGGAAATAAGATGCGCGGCTTTTATGCTTATGCGTGGTATGTGTTCCGTGATTTTCTCCGGCACAAACCCGGAGCGATGCAAATTGAATCGGAAGGAAAAATGCTGAACGGAAAATTTGCTTTCGTCAATGTGTTCAATGCATCGCAGTTTGGTTACAATGTAACACTCACACCCGAAGCAAGTGTGCAGGATGGTTTTTTGGAATCGCTTTGTCTTCCTTATAAAAACCGTTTGCAATTTGGAACTGCGCTTGCGTTGACTGCACTTACAAGCGGAAGGATGAGCCAAAGTTTTTTTCAAAACATAAAATCAACAGAGGCAACCGTTGACTTCAATGGAAAATTAATGGCGCACATTGATGGTGATCCGATAACGATTGACAGTAAAGCACATTTCAAAATTCTTTCCGGATATTTGAATGTTGTTGTACCGGAATAAATTTGTTTTATAAAATTCATCATTGACAATTCTCTAAGCATGTCAAAAAATAAAAACCGTACCGGAGTTGTTTACTCCACTGATTCCAATTTTAGTTATCAGGAAAATAACAGACCCGCACAACAAACCTTTCCCCCGAAAATGCAAAAGCTGTTTGTGAAACTCGATTCGAAAATGCGCGCCGGAAAAACCGTTACACTCATTGAGGGCTTCATCGGAAATGAAGATGCACTCGAAGCTCTTTGC
>JAHEZG010000448.1 GCA_023251195.1 Chitinophagaceae bacterium
AATCCTGCAAAAGAAATTTTTCCGTTGTTAAGGTATTCGAGCAAATCAGTTTCGTTCACCACTCCTCCGCGTGCGCAATTAATTATCCCGACTCCCTTTTTCATTTTCTCAAAATCACTTTTGTTCAACACCTCGTCTTTCCCTGAAACATTCACCGAAATAAAATCGCTCTTAGAAATCAATTCATCTTTATCAATTGTTTGAACAGGAAATGAAAGAATCTGATTGTTTGAAAAATTAATTTTCAAATCAACTTTTTTCGGAAACACATCAAATGCAAGAACATTCATCCGTAAACTGAAGGCCATACGCGCAACTTCCATTCCGATATTTCCGAAACCTATTATGCCAAGAGTTTTTCCTTTCAACTCAACACCTTTCGAATAATTCGATTTCAGTTCTTTGAAATGTGTTACACCATTCATATTCATCTGGCGATTTGATTGCTGAAGAAATCGCGCCCCTGAAAACAAATGAGCGAAAACCAATTCGGCAACTGAGTGAGATGAAGCAAGAGGAGTGTTACACACTTTTATTCCTTTCGATTCAGCATAATGCGCATCTATATTATCAATGCCGACGCCGCCACGAACTACCAATTTTAATTTTGAACCAGCATCAATTTCAGGTTTACGGATTTTTGTAGCGCTGCGGACAATCACAACATCAAAATTGTGAATGTGTTTTGGTAAATCTTCCTGCGAATATTTTTCCGATGAAATTGTATAACCATTTGCTCCAAGCTTTTCAATTGCTGTTTTATCCAACCCGTCGTTGGCAAGAATATTGACCATGTTCCGTTTTAAAAATTTGTCAAACTTAATTGAATTGATGCAGTGGGTAAACTAATTTCACAAACACTTACTAAATTATATTTCGCGGCGTTAAACATTTTCAATTGAGTATTGTCAAATTTTTCATTCTCTAAAAAATAATTCCTTCAACCTAATAATAAATGACAACCGACCAACAAAAAATAAGGCACCTCTATCTTCGGGCAGGTTTGGGATTTACTCCTGAAGAAGAAAGTGGATTGGAGCAAAAAAATATTCAGCAGCATCTGGAAGAGATATTTAAAAATTCGGAAGTAGTTGAAGACATCAACTATCTGCCATATCCTTTAAAGGAGGGGCAGGAAGTTTCGAATGCGAAAATATTTTTCATGATTATTAAATCGGTGGAAGACACACAGGATTTAAGCATGGCATGGATGTATCGGATGGCAACTACTAAGGCATCATTGCGCGAACGGATGACCATGTTCTGGCACAATCATTTTTCAACATCAGTTCCATTTGCCTATTTGATGCAGGTACAGAATAACATCATTCGCAAAAACGCTTTGGGAAGTTTCAGAGAATTAACACAGGCAATTGCCAAAGACCCGGCAATGATTAACTATCTGAACAATCAGCAGAATCATAAAGACAGTCCGAACGAAAATTTTGCGCGTGAGTTAATGGAACTTTTTACTGTTGGCGTTGGCAACTACACCGAAAAGGATATTAAAGAAAGTGCGCGTGCTTTTACCGGATGGACAATTGACAGAACCGGAATGTATGATTTCCGTTCAGGTGATCATGATGATGGTAAGAAGGACTTTCGAGGTAAAACAGGAAACTTTAATGGAGAAGATATAATTAATATGCTTTGCGAAGACAAGCAAACAGCACATTATGTTACCCGGAAAATTTACGCTGAGTTTGTAAACGAGTTTGTGGATGAAGAAAAAGTAAATGAACTTGCCGAAGAATTTTATACCAGTGACTACGACATAAAGAAACTGTTACACTCTATTTTTTCTTCTGATTGGTTTTATGAAGAAAAGAATATCGGTTCAAAAATTATGTCGCCTGTTGAGTTGATGGTTCGGATGAAAAAATTAATCAACCTTACACCAAAAGAAAATTTAGTGCAGGTGAAACTTCAACGGGTGCTTGGTCAGTTACTGATGTTTCCACCGAGTGTTGCGGGGTGGAAGGGCGGACGAAACTGGATTGATGGAGCATCATTATTTCTGCGATTGAACTTGCCATTTGCCGCACGCGGAAAAGTAAACATTAATGCAAACGCAAAACCGCAATTTGAAGAAACAGGTGAAGCAAAACCTCCACAGCAATTATTATTCTCTGCTGACTTTACTTCGCTGTTACAGTTAGTGAGCGGGAAAACTGATGATGAATTGATAGCGTCAGCGGCAGCTATACTGTTACAAAAACCGCTTACAGCAACTGAAAAACAAAAACTCAGCAACCTGCTAAATCAATCAGATGCTGATTCAAAAAAGATTGACGCGCTAACTTACAT
>JAHEZG010000156.1 GCA_023251195.1 Chitinophagaceae bacterium
TTGGAAAAGTTTATATTGAAGATGGAATTCAAAAAATGAAACTCAATTTACAAGTCAGGTTTATTGACTGAGATTTATTCATTTCCAACCCACAATAAGCATGATCACAATTTCCTTATCTCCAATCGCATAGCTCCCTCGCCGGTGCGGTACCACTTATTGTTTTTGCGCACCCAAAAAGTTTTAGAAAGAAAATAATACTTACCCTCCTCTCCTATCTGCCAGATATTCGAAATATATACTTTGGCAGAGTCGGGTGTAACAGTTTTTAATTTTTTAATAGGTTATACAAAGTTAGCCCCGCTGTAACTGAAGCCGCTTAAAATAGCCTATCTTTGAAAGCAATATGAAGCACCAAAGCAATACCACTTATATTCACTCCAAATTTTCTTTCATCGTTTTCAAATCATAAAAAACAAAAGCATGGCACGCGAATTAAAACGGAACACTTTAAAGAACGGATTTTACATTGAAGTTTGCTCCATGGGCTCGCGGCAAGGAGGAATCCGTATTGCTTCTGAAACATTTGAAGAGATGATGCGGCAGCAAGAGGTTTACAAGCCAAGTAAGTATGTGATTATATGGGGCGAGCACAAAGAGGGTAAATGGTTGAGTGAAAAAAAATTGCCTGCCGAACCCGGTGAAACGAGGCAGAAAAAAACCAAGGTTTGATTTAAATTTTTTATTTAACCATTTGGAATTCAGTAATCGCAGTTCGCATAAAGTACTGCAAACATTGCCGGTTGTTTTCCGGCCAATATCCGCACCGCTGTTCACAAAAATATTTTTTATCTGATTGTAAGCGGCTTCGTTTC
Source organism: Chitinophagaceae bacterium (assembly GCA_023251195.1). Classification (GTDB taxonomy): domain Bacteria; phylum Bacteroidota; class Bacteroidia; order Chitinophagales; family UBA10324; genus UBA10324. The sequence continues at coordinate 816 of JAHEZG010000156.1, forward strand.
AGTCATTTTAAAGCAGGCTTTTTCGGAATATGGCTGCGTGATTAACCGGAGAAGCCTTAAACTACCTTTCTATAAGTTCAGGAAGACAATGCCTGAGGGTATTTAAAAGCATCAATGTCACATCGAGTTTGTCGAAGTGTAGTTTTCCGAAAAGTCAAGTATTCCAATTGCTGTTTCGCTTGTGCCAAAGAAGTTATGATGACTGTTGGAATCAGTCCGCAAATTAATTACGATATGCCGGCAATTTATTTTTGAGCAACATTAATGATCATTCTGAATCCGATAGTAGTAGTTGTCCGGTAAATAATTTGCAAAGTAACTTTGCAAAGTGCGGTTCTTGTTTTTGTCATGAGCTATTCAGTTTTACTACTTATCGAAATGACTTCGGAATTGATTGAAGCTTATTTGAAGATGAACAACTGGCCCACAAAAGCCGCCATTTTCTTATTTGGAATATTTTCAGGCAGAAAATTTCGTCGGCTGAACGCGACCGTTTAACCATAAATGATTCATTAGTAGTTTATTGGAAAATAAATTTTTTTAATGCAAAAATCAATAGCAGTATTTTAAATATTAATTAAAAACAACATATAAAATAGCGGTTAATTTAACTGAAAGAGTGTTTTTATCATCATAAGGTATTTGATTGAAAAATACAAATTTATTTTAATTTCAAACTGGCGGACAAAAAAAATTTTTGCAAAAGGGCTGACCATAATAACTTTGGTGTTCATCAAAAACTTAAACCATGACAAAGAGATTGATTCCACGGCTTGGGCTTTCAAAAATGAGTGCCCTTGCATTTGCGCAGTTTGTTTCCTACATCATTACTGCGCTAACAGGCAATTCGGCCTTTTCAACTCCATCACCAACTCTTGCAGCGCTTACTGCAAAACTCGATGAGTTCAGGCAGGCAATAACTGATGCAAATGCCAGGGTTGCGGGCGCCATTCAATTGCGAAACCAGCTTCGGATTGAATTGGTTATTTTGCTGAATCAGTTGGCCAACTATTGTGTAGTAGCTGCCGCCAGTGATGCAGCTGTATTTTGAAACCAGCGGATTTTCGATTCGTCGCACCCCTCAGCCGGCCCCGGATCCATTAGATGCGATTAAGAATACGCGGCTTGTATTAACCGGCGACGAAACTGAATTGCGCCTTTTGTTTGATCCTGTTCCATATGCAAAGAGTTATGAAATATACTTGAGCCCCGATGATGATCAGCATTTCACTTTTTACTCCACCACATCGGCACAGCGTTTTTTGCTTCGAGGGCTTATCCCCGGTAAAAGATACTTTGTAAAAGTAAAACCCGTAGGTCCAAAAGGGATTAAGGGTGGTTTTGGCGAAATTGCCAGCAGAATTGCGGCTTAGTAATTGCTTAACCGCATTCGGGTTTAATAAGTTAAGTGTAAGTTTTATTGGTTATTGGAAAACCCTCCGTAGCAATACGGGGGGTTTTTTTATCGAAGAATAACATTTACTTAACGGATAGTTTAAATGTTAGTAATAACAGTGGCCGAAGTTTACATCACAAATACAATTTACCATGTCAAGTTTAATTTTAGTCTGCACCATTTTCGTGATTCTGTTCTGCTATATCGGAATCAGTGTTGCGGCACACAATAAGAAAAGCAAGAACCACTAATAGTATAATGGTTAATTTAGAAGGGTGGTTTTCGCCTCTCCCCTGCTTTTTAAAATCCGGTAGGGGATGAGCTTATCTACTTTGTTTCACGGGAAACATTATTATAGGAATTTGTGGATCAATGAATTAACGCGTGACATACACCCACCCTTTCACTCCTTATCAGGAATTAGATACCTCCCTAACCCTCCTTATCAGGAGGAAATAGTACAGCACTAAGGAAATTCATTTTCGTTAATATGAGAATAGACTTTTGTTAATAATTCTGAAGGATTTTTTTTGCTCAACGAATTCCCCTCTATAAAGAGGGGCTAGTGGTGTGTTTGGGTACGAATAACATCTTCAAAATAATTTACCGGTGTGTCTTTAACGGCTTTCCCAAAGATTTAAATAGAAGTCTTCTTTAGAGCGCATGATTTTTTGATGAGCCGGTTTCTTGTCTTTATAACCACATAAATGAAGCAGGCCATGAAAGATAACTCTGTTCATCTCTTTATCTACGGGTTGTTTAAAGGTCTGGGCATTTTCCTTCACGCGGTCTATAGAAATAAAAACATCTCCGGAAATTTCGTCGTGTTCTGAATAATCGAAGGTAATAATATCAGTCAATGTATTGTGCTTCAGGTACTGCTTGTTGAGATTCAGGAGATAATCATCGGGGCAAATTATATAATGCAGGTCGCCAATTTCGTGTTCTTCAGTATAGGCGAGTAGCTGAATAAATTCAGATAGCTTTTTTGTGTTCTTTAATTTGAATGATGGAAGCAGGGAATGAAACTCAATGGGCATACTAATGTTTCCCGTGAAACATGGTTAAATTAAATAGAAAAGTGAATAGCTACTTTGCTTCCGTTATCGGTGAATTCTACCATATCAGCCAGGGCTTTCATTAAAAAAATACCGCGGCCGGTAATCTTTTCAATATTTGCCGGGTCAGTTGGGTCAGCTACATTATTAAAATCGAAACCAACACCCTGATCCTTCACAGTGAAAACAACTTCTTTTTCTTTTTTGTCAACCCGAAGCAGTACGGACTTAGAAACATCATTTTTATTACCAAGTTCAATTGCATTCTTAACGGCTTCGCCAACGGCAACAAGCATGTTGTTTCTGATATCCTCACCTAAACCAAGCGTGGTTCCGATGTCGTCAATCATGGCTTCCACCCGATGCATGCTGTCGATGCGGGAGGGTAATTCTATTTCGGCGTGTTTCATTTCCGTAATCATAAGAGAACAAATGTAATTTACTTCGATAAAGTTTTAAAGTAGTCTTCCACTAAACTTTTGTAAAAGGGTTGCAGGTCTGGCGAAACGGTTTTGTACAGTTCCAATTCAGCTTGTTTCTTTTTCAGGTATTCTTCCAGTGAAGGCGGAATAGGTCGCGACATTTCATTTCCGCTTTGCGATTCGCGTTTGTTATCCTGATCGCGTTCGCGTTCGGCATTTTCAGCATCCAGCAATTTGTTTAGTATTTCCTGTTGGCGTTTAAGTGTTTCCGGAGTTAGTTGCTTGTTCAGCAATTCTTTTTCGGTTTGCTCCATTTGATTCTGTAATTCCCCAAGATTTCCCATAGAACCTTTGCCATCCTTATTCATTTGGTCATTCAGCTGACGAAGCATTTCGCGAATGGCTCCTTGTTGCTGAGCCAGTTTGGCGGCCTCCTCACTTGGCAAACCTCCGGAACCTTCACCGGGTTTCTGTCCGGGTTTGTCGCCAGGCTTTTTACCATTCTTCATTTTCTCACCCAACTCACTCATTTTATCATTGAGCTGTTTTTGCATTTGACCCATTGAACCGGGCTTTGGCTTGGAACCACCTGGTTTTTTGCACATGGCACTTCCGGGTTTAGCATTTGCCATTTGCTGCTGCATTTGCTGCATAACTTCATCAAACATCAATGCAAGATTATTGATATCAGTCATAATGAATTGCTGATTGGAAGCGGCAACATTTGGCTGACGGGCTTCAAGATTTGAAATGGATAAATCCTGATTCTTTTTAATGTCAGCAATTTGTTCATTGGCAAACTGCTTTATCTGAAAAACTTTCTTACTCAATTCCTGAATGCTGTCTTCCACCATTTTAAAATCGGCCTGCAAATCTTTCTGATCCTTCATAATCTGAAGGTACTTGGGATTGTAAATGTTTGTGGTTTTGGTTTGCTCAATCAGGTCTTCCTGTTCGAAGGAAATTTTAATCAGATTATCCAATATCTGCCTGATGGCCTGCATGTCGAGTTCGGCCTGTTCTTCTTCAGAGCTTTGCATGGCGGCATCCATTTTATCAGCCAATTGTTTCATTTTGTCGGCGGCGCTCTTCTGACTCTTAGATGCTTTGCTGTTACTTTTCTTCTGTAACTCGCTGCCAGCTTGCTTTTGGTCGCTGTCAATTGATTCTTCATCTGACTTTGAATCTGGCATTTCGGTTGGGTCATCCAGCTCTTTATTCAGTGAGTCCAATTTCTCCAGATCTTTCTGAACATCATCAAATTTTTTGTTTAAATCATCCTGTTTCTTATTCAGGTCATCGGTCGACTCTTTTTTGCTTTCAGTATCCTTACTCAATTCATCCTGCTCTTTGGAAAGCTCTTTCAACTTATCTGAAGTTGCCTCCATTTTCTGTTCGAACTCCATCTTTTTGAACAGCGATAACATTCGGTCCAGTTCCTTTTGAAGTTCTTCGTTATCAGCTTTCTGATCCTTCAACTTGTCCAATGCATCGTCCTTATCCATCTTCTCCATCATCTCTTTTAATTTATCGAGCATGGATTTCATTTCTGGTGTAAGCACCTGATTGGCAAGTTCTTGAAGCTGCTTTTGTTTTTCTTTTAATTCAGGTGAAAAGTTTTGAAACTGATTTTGCTGTGCTGCATTTTCATTCATTTTCTGCTGCACATTTTCCACATCCTTCATCACCTGTTTTTGTTTTTCAAGCAGGTCTTCCATTTTCTTTTTGTCTTCCCAGTTCAGGTCTTTCTTCTGCATTAATTCATCACTCAGCTTTTGCAATTCATCCGTAATTTTTTGTGCAGATGAGAGGGAAGACTGTAGTTTTTCTTTAATGTTATCGTTATTTTTCTCTGTTTGTTTTTCCAGATTTTTCAATGAAGGCATTTGATAAACCATTGCTTGTGAGCGGGACGATTTACTTCCGTTCACCTCATCATTGTCCCACACTTCAAAGAAATAATCAACACGGTCACCGGGTTTTAATTGAATGGTTGAAACATCCCATACATAGGAGAAATGATCATTTTTGTCTTTAGAAATCTGAACTGGAATTGATTGCAGATTACTCTTTCCGGAATCTTCATGTTGAATTTGAAATTCGAGTTGCAATTTTTTTAATCCATAATCATCAGAAGCATCACCAGCGAAATACATGATTTGATGCTCGGTACTATCCTGCATTTGTGCAACAGAAATCTGAGGATATAAATCAGGCATGACTGTGACTATGTATTTTACAGAATCTGCATTGTTCAATTGATTTCCTGAAAGAAGTAGTGTGTAAGGAAAATCCTTCATCATTCTACGCTGAAATAAAAAGGAACCACTTCCTTCGTTGCGCGCTGAAGTTGTAGAATCAGCTAATCGGAATGAAATGTTTTCAGTATTCTTAGAAAAAAACCGCCACTTGATTCGTGTGCCTTGCGGAACCACAAGGTCGCCGATGTTTTGCATGGATTCGTTTTTCCGACCGATGTAGGCAGGATATTCTAATGCAGTTTCGAATTTCAGAATAACCGGCTTTGGCAAAACTTCAATTTTATAATCTCTGGAATTAAATCCTCCGGCGCTCAGGTTAAAATTAATGGACGACTGTAGCCTTGAAAATTTATAGACGAAAGTGGTTTTATTTTTCTTCTCGAGTTTATAAGGATAACCTTCGTACTGAACAAACACTTCATCGGGAAGGGCATTGCCATTAACTTTCACGAGCAGTTCATAATCTTCGAACTGAACAGCGGTCAAATTTTTATTTTGAATAACGAATTGGAACGGAGCAAGTTTTTCAAAGGCAGTTTGGTTGTGTAGGAGTCGTGAAGCGCTGTCGCGTAAAATATTTGGAGCAGCAAATAAAATAAAAACCAGCACCAGCAGGGGAGGAACAAGAAATCGTAAATACTTACGGTTGCTGCTGTATTGAACTGCGGATGTAAACGGAACCGGCTTTAATTGCGCCGCTTTCTGATTAATACTTGCTTCAATCAACGAAGCATCGCGCACCGATAAAGATTGTTCACGCAACTGTAAAATATTCAATAATCTATCCTGTACTTCACTGAAATGATTGCCGACAATTCGTGCAGCTTCTTCATGCGAAATAATTTTTCCTAAACGGAAGTAATGAATCAACGGAAGTATAACCAATCGCAATAACACAATGAACGAAGTGCCTATTAAACTCCAGAAGACAATGGTGCGAACAGTAGTGCCGAAATAAAAATAATATTCAGAAACCGCAGCGACCAAGAATGCACCAATGAGTAAGCCACCCGATAGTATAGCGCCACGAAACAATCGGTTCATGTAGTACTTTCGGATGAAGGCATCGAGTTTGAGGAGGAGTAAACTATATGCGCTTTCGTTCATGAGGTAAATGTAGTGTACACTGAAAACAAAAATTGTGCAGAGTTATTGTGCTGCAAAGAGAAGATTAAAAATAGTTGTTGATGCATAACCACCAAAACAATTTTCCGACAACATGATTGAGATGTTAGTGAATTGTATTTTCCATAAAACACAACTGCCCGTTGCTTTCTATTATTGCATTCAATTATGAATGCAAAATACAAACACATTTTCTTTGATCTCGACCATACACTCTGGGATTTTGAAAGTAACTCGCACGAAACCCTGCTCGATTTATTTGAAGAATATTCAATCTTAAAAACAACTATTGACGATAAGCATCATTTCATCAATCGGTATTATTACCATAATGAAATTTATTGGGAGCAATTCAGAAAAGGAGAGTTGAGCAGAGAAGAATTACGACACATCCGGTTCCGTACCACTCTTAAAGAATTTAATATCGTTGACGAAGAATTGGTTCAGCAATTAGCAGTTGCCTACCTGGAAATTCTCCCCACGAAAACAAATTTGTTTCACGATACCATTGAAGTGCTGGATTACCTTGTAACAAAATATTCTTTGCACATCATCACGAATGGATTTGAAGAAATTCAATTTAAAAAAATAGTGAATACCGGTATTGGAAAATATTTCAAATACATTATTACATCAGAAGCAGCGGGTAGTCAGAAACCCAACCCTGCCATATTCAATTTCGCCATGCAATTAACCAATGCCGAAATAAAAAACAGCTTGTTTGTGGGTGATAGCATTGAAGCAGATATCAACGGAGCAAAAGCAGCAGGAATGGATTATGTTTTTTATAACCCGAAGAAAACTCCGCATGAAGAAATAGTGATGCACGAGATTTCGGCGTTGAGTGAATTGAAGAAAATAATATAGAAATTATTTTCAGCACTATTTGTTTTGCAAAATAAAAAAAGCCTGCATCTAATGATGCAGGCTACAAGAATATTTTCAATAAAAATTTAATTTCTGCGATTTAAAAAACTCAGGTAGTAAAGCAGAGTTGCAATTGAAGCAAGCGCGGCAATTACATAAGTAGATGCAGCCCACCTCAATCCGTTCGCAGCTTTATCGTGTGATTCGCGACTCATAATATTTGTAGTGTCTAACCAAATTAAAGCACGGCGACTTGCATCAAACTCAACAGGCAAAGTAATAAGACTGAAAATTGTAGTTAAGCCGAACAGGATTACTCCAATTACCAACAGCATTGGAAATGCATTAATCAATAATACACCAGCAATTAAAATCCACTGCACCCATTGTGATGAAAAACTTACAAGGGGTACTAATGCACTTCTTAATCCTAACCACATATAAGCATGTGCGTGTTGCACTGCGTGTCCGCACTCATGCGCTGCAATAGCCGCCGCCGCAACACTTCTGCCATTATATACATCGGTTGAAAGATTAACAGTTTTGTTTGCGGGGTTGTAATGGTCGGTCAATTGCCCTTCCACGCAAGTGATGGTTACATCATCAATGCCGCTGTCGCGCAGCATTTTTTCGGCAATTTCTTTTCCGCTCATTCCGCTTTCAACCGGAATCTGAGAATACTCGGCCATGCGGCGCTTTAACAAGCCGCCAACGATTAAGCCAACCACTAAAAAAACAAGAGAAAGTAAAATGAATGATCCTGACATGTTTTAAAAATTGTTTTTTGTTTTAGTA
>JAHEZG010000449.1 GCA_023251195.1 Chitinophagaceae bacterium
TCCGAACAAAGTCATTTCTCCTCCCCATGGTAAAACAACTCCGGTCATCAGGCAACAAATCATAGCGATGCTTGGCCCGAGTATGAATAAAAATTTATTGGAAGCCACCGGAATAATTTCTTCTTTGGTAAACATTTTCACTCCATCAGCAAATGGTTGTAACAATCCCCACGGACCTGCGCGGTTGGGGCCAATTCGGTCTTGCAGAAATGCAGCAACTTTTCTTTCACCATAAGTTGAATACAATGCAATCAGTAATGTCACCACGAACATGATGACAATGATGATTATTGAAGGAAGAAAATTTATGATGGTTTCCATTTCGTTAATTACAGATTAAAAATTATCCCACTTTTCATTATTCAATTTCGAAAAAAGTTCTTTTGGCAATGCTTTCGTTCCTTCTTCGTAGTGATTCGCATTTATCACACTTTCATTTTCAATTTCACGCGGTCCTTCAACTACCCAATTCTTTGAATCGTAATTTTCGAATCGGCAATCGTTGCAGATGAATTCTTTCAATTCATTGTATTGATCTTTCCTTCCGGTCACGCGATAAATTTCTTCGCCGCGCATCCACAACACAACTTTACCCGAACACTTCTTGCAATCGCGATGCGCATCCATCGGATTTAAAAACCAAACACGATTACGGAAACGAAAATGTTTATCGGTGAGCGCACCAACGGGACACACATCAATCATGTTTCCGCTGAAATCATTCTCAACTGCTTTTTGAATGTAGGTGCTGATTTCAGATTTATCGCCGCGCCATAAAATGCCATGCTCGCGTCCATCGGTGAGTTGGTCGGCGACCATTGTGCAACGATAACAAAGTATGCAGCGGGTCATGTGCAATTTGATGTCCTCACCAATATTGATGACATCGAAAGTTCTGCGCTCAAAATCATATCGTGTTTGCTGGCGACCGTGGTCAAAAGCAAAGTTTTGTAAATCGCATTCGCCTGCCTGGTCGCAGATGGGGCAATCGAGCGGATGATTGATTAGGAGGAATTCAACAATTCCTTTTCGTGTTTCTAAAACTTCGGGTGAAGTAATGTTCTGCACTACCATTCCTTCCTGCACGGTGGTGCAACAACTTGCAACTAACTTGGGCATGGGGCGTGGGTCGGCAGTGGAACCCTGAGAAACTTTTACAAGACACGCTCTGCATTTTCCGCCACTGCCTTTCAGTGAAGTGTAGTAACACATTGCAGGAGGAACCATTTCGCCACCAACTTTGCGGGCTGCATTCATGATGGTTGTGCCTGCCTCAACTTCTATTTCTATGTTGTCAATTGTAACTTTCATTCTACTATTTTCAAATAAAGTGTATCCCCTGTTTAGTTTATTGTTTCTTGTATTTTCTTGCCGAACTCTGATTAATTACAGGTGCCTTTGCACTGGTAAAATCTTCAATCAACCAGAGATATTGTCCATCAAAAGCATAATCAAAATCAAATTGCAAGTGGTTCCGAATTAAAATTTTATAAGTCTCATAAATTTGACCGTCGTGTGCATACAACTTTTCATTGGAGGAGAATGACAAGGCAGGATATGTGGTGCCACAATCATCAAGGTAATTATCTGCAATAGTTAATGCACAAGGATATGATGAATTTATTATTGCATTGGTTGCCGGATCCACTTCAACCCAAGTACCGTTTAAAGTGCTATCCCACTTATGCGGATATTTTTTGCAGGAAGAAAAAAGCAGAGTTGAAAGAACTACTAACAGAAATGATTTTTTCATGAGGGTTAATTATTTAAAAAATTAAATGACTTCAGTTGCAAAATATTCCTTTGTTGATTTCAGTAATCCATAATTTCTTTTCTGTGCATCGTGTGCGTGCTCAACATGCCATTCAAATTCTTCTCTGAAATGTCTGATAGCACTGGCAACGGGCCAGGCGGCTGCATCGCCAAGGGGGCATATGGTGTTGCCGTCAATTTTTTTCTGAATGTCCCAGAGTAAATCAACATCACTGAGCTTGCCGTGTCCGCTTTCTAAATTGTGCAGAACTTTTTCCATCCAACCTGTTCCTTCGCGGCAGGGACTGCACTGACCACAACTTTCGTGATGATAGAAACGGGTGAAGTTCCAGGTATTGCGAACGATGCACTGGTCTTCGTCATAGACAATGAAACCACCGGAGCCAAGCATTGTGCCGCTTTCGAAACCACCATCACTTAGCGATTCGTAACTCATTAATCGAGGTTCACCTTTTTTTGTTTTATAAAATAATTCAGCAGGAAGTATGGGCACCGATGAACCTCCTGCAACTACTGC
>JAHEZG010000157.1 GCA_023251195.1 Chitinophagaceae bacterium
GGAAGGAAAACAAAGCGACAAAGACTTTGATCATGCAGTGGAAGAATTTATCAAAGCCATAAAATTTGCCGGTGGAAATAAGAATATTCCGTTTCTCAGTTTAAAAATTACAGGCATTGCCCGGCTTTCATTGCTCGAAAAAATTGCCGGCAATGAATCGTTGACTGAACCGGAAACGGTAGAATGGAATCGTGTGAAAGGCCGCATGCACCGCATTTGCAAGTGCGCGTTCGATAACGGAAAATCAATGATGATTGATGCAGAAGAAACCTGGATACAACAGCCCGTTGATGATTTGGTGGAAGAAATGAGCAGGTTCTATAACAAGGAGCGGGCAGTAGTTTACAACACCATTCAGCATTATCGTCACGATCGAATTGCTTTTTTAAAAACTGCTTTACTAAAAGCACATTCCGAAAAATATATTCTGGCTGTAAAACTTGTGCGGGGTGCATACATGGAAAAAGAAAGAGCACGGGCAAAAAAAATGAACTACCCCTCTCCAATCAATCCCGATAAAGCATCAACTGATAAAGATTACAATGAAGGAGTTCAGTTTTGTTTAACCAACCTGAATGACATTTCATTTTGCGTTGCCTCGCACAACGAAAACAGCAATCTGCTTGCGGCAAATTATTTATTGGAAAAAAATCTTCCGGCAAATCATCCTCATGTTCATTTTTCACAGCTGCTCGGCATGAGCGATCACATCACATTCAATCTTGCTAAAGCAGGTTTTAATGTTACCAAGTATGTACCCTATGGTCCTGTGAAAGATGTAGTTCCTTATTTAATGCGCCGCGCTCAGGAAAACACATCGGTTAGCGGACAAATGGGACGCGAATTAAGTTTGCTCAAAAAAGAAATTGCGAGAAGAAAAAAATAATATTCCGGTAAAACTCCGTAATGGAATTTCCAATTTAAAATCCGGCAAAAAGCAAAAAACTGAATTGCCGAAATAATAAATACCTTTCATTCGTTCAAATGGTCAGTAAAAAATTTCTAATGAAAATATCAACGCTTTTTCTTTCCTGCATTTTAATTTTTGCGTCATGCACAAAAGAATCATCACTGCATTCACTCATTCAGGAAACCGATCTGGTAAAAGTTTTTATTATTTCAAATGGAAATATTCCGATGGTGCATTATGAAACCAACGACATTGAAAAAATAAAAAAGTGGAAGAATTACATTGATGAAAATTCAACCGGTGCATCCAATTGCAATTACGAAGGAAAACTGGTATTTAAAGTTTTTGAAGATTCAACAACGATGCAATTCAGCCTGCAAAACGGGTGCGAACAGGTTTCATACATTTTGAATGACACCTTGTTTGTTAAAAAATTTACACCTGAAGGAATCAGTTTTCTGAATAGTTTAAAGCAGGCGCAATAATTATTTATCTCTGATTTAAAAAAATATTGAACAATTGTTCAATAATGCAATACTGATTTTGCAGGTATTCAATTCAGAAAATCGAATCAGATTAACAGGTCTTCAGATTGTTTAACCTTGCTTCTTGTTTAGGTCTATTTCAATTAAGTTTGCGCCTCCGTTAAAAAGCCTATCACACTCTATGAAAAAAATAGAAATGGTTGACCTTAAATCGCAGTATCAGAAAATAAAACCTGCTATTGACAAAGGCATTCAGGAGGTGCTCGACAATGCAAATTTTATTGCAGGAAAACAGGTGCAGGAATTTGCTGATGAGCTGGCCGTTTATGCAGGAGTAAAAAAAGTTATTCCATGTGCAAACGGAACTGATGCATTACAGATTGCCCTGATGGCTTTGGATTTACAACCTGGCGATGAGGTGATAACTCCATCATTTACCTACTTCGCCACTGTTGAAGTAATTGCATTATTAAAATGTGTTCCGGTTTTTGTGGATGTGAATCCCGAAACTTTTACCATTGATGCTGAAGAAATTGAAAAAGCAATTTCACCAAAAACAAAAGCAATAGTGCCGGTTCATTTGTATGGACAGGCCGCCAACATGGAACCCATTCTGGCGCTTGCTGCCAAGAACAACATTGCTGTTGTGGAAGATAATGCGCAGGCCATTGGTGGCGAATACACATTCAGCAACGGAAAAACTTTTAAGAACGGGTCAATGTCATTGATATCAACTACTTCATTTTTCCCATCAAAAAATTTAGGATGCTATGGTGATGGCGGTGCCATTTTTACCAATGATGAAGAGCTTGCATTGAAATTAAAAATGATTGCCAATCACGGTCAGCGCATAAAATATTATCATGATTTAATCGGCTGCAACAGCCGGCTCGATACTTTACAAGCTGCCATTCTGAAGGTGAAATTGCAGCACCTCGATGAATTTTGTAATGCACGCCGTGCAGTTGCTGATTTTTACGATACTGCTTTTGCCAATCATCCGAAAATTAAAACTCCGGTTCGCGCCTCGTATGCAAAGCATGTGTATCACCAGTACACCATGATTCTTGCTGATGGTGTTGATCGTGAAGCAATGATAAATGCATTAAAGGAAAAAGGAATTCCAACCATGTTGTATTACCCACTTGCCTGCCACAAACAAAAAGCATTTGAAAAAGGCGCGCGAATAGTTGGTGATTTAAAAAATACAAATTGGCTTTCTCCTCGCGTGATTTCTCTTCCTATTCATACCGAAATGGATGAAGAACAATTGAATTACATTACCAAATCAGTTTTAGAATTTCTTAATAAAAGCAATTAGCTGTCAGCATTTAGCTGTTAGCTGCTCGCTAATACCTAAGTGCTAATTGCTTAAAGCTAAAAGCTAAAAGCTAAAAAAAACAAACATGAACATTGCAGTAATAGGTACAGGATATGTAGGATTAGTAACAGGAACTTGTTTTGCCGAAACAGGAAACAATGTAATCTGTGTTGACATCAATGAAGAAAAAGTGAAAATGCTTCGTGCCGGAAAGCTCCCCATTTTTGAACCGGACCTTGATGTAATTTTTGAACGGAATGTGGAGAATGGCCGATTAAAATTCACCACCGATTTGAATGAGGCAGTGAAGCAGGCAAAAATTTTATTTCTCGCATTGCCAACTCCTCCGGGCGAAGATGGCAGCGCCGATCTCTCATACATTCTTGGGGTTGCTGATGAACTTGGAAAAATAATTACAGAATACAAAGTAATTATTGATAAGAGTACAGTGCCGGTTGGAACTGCTGAAAAAGTTCGCGATGCAATTGCTAAAAATGCAAAAGTGGAATTTGATGTGGTATCAAATCCTGAATTTTTGCGCGAAGGAATTGCGGTGGAAGATTTTATGAAACCCGACCGTGTGGTGGTTGGAACCAACAGCGAGAAAGCAAAAAAAATATTGGAACAATTGTACGACCCCTTCGTGCGGCAGGGGAATCCTGTAATTTTTATGGATGAGCGCAGCGCCGAAATGACCAAGTACGCAGCAAATGCCTACCTGGCCACCCGCATTTCGTTCATGAATGAAATTGCTAACCTGTGTGAAAAGGTTGGAGCCAATGTTGATTGGGTGCGCAAAGGAATCGGCAGTGATAACCGCATCGGAAAACGGTTTTTATTTCCCGGTATTGGTTATGGTGGAAGTTGTTTTCCTAAAGATGTGCATGCATTGTATAAAACCGCTGAAGACAACAAATATGATTTTCAGATTTTAGATGCTGTGATGAAAGTGAACGACATACAAAAACATGTGCTCGTAGAAAAAATAAAAAAATATTTTGGCGGCAACCTGAAAGGAAAAAGAATTGCCTTGTGGGGAATTGCATTTAAACCAAACACCGATGACATTCGTGAAGCACCATCGTTATACATAATGGAGGATTTGCTGAAGGAAGGTTGCAGCGTGATAGCGTATGATTCTGAAGCAATGGAAAATGCAAAAAAGATTTTCGGAACTACTGTGGAATTTGCTGATGATATGTACAACATGCTGCAAGATGCTGATGCCTTAGCCATTCTTACCGAGTGGGCTGAATTCCGAACTCCTGATTTTGAAAAAATTGCTTCGAAGTTAAACAGCAAGGTAATTTTTGACGGTCGCAATTTGTATGGCTTGGAACAAGCCCGCGAAGCCGGATTTTATTACAACAGCATTGGAAGAGAATCGGTAGGCAGTTAATCAGTAGGCAGTGATCAGTAGGCAGTAGTCAGTCATCAGTAGACAGTCTTCAGTTGGCAGTTTTTTGATTAGATAAATTTTATCTGCTGTATTTGCTTCTACAGTATTGTGTTCTTACTGAAAATATTTTTACTCCTTCACCAGTCTTTTCACCTCGCTCCATTTATCGCTTTTAACTTTTATAAAATAAATGCCGGATGGCAGCGATTGCAGATTGCAGATTTTGGATTTCAGATTGAGTTCATCAGTAAATAAAATCTCGCCAAGTGTATTTGTAATTTCTATAATGCAATTACTGCAAGGTGAATGGAGCTGAACAGTTACTATATCAGCAGTTGGATTCGGGAATAGTTGAAAGTTGTTTGAAGTAGTGATTTCATTTATACCAACTCCTGTAATAGTATAACATGAAGAAGTATCTGTACCACAGTTTTGTGTTATAGCTACCGCATAATTTCCATTGGTAGTTGCTGTGAATGTTTGATTAGTTGCTCCACTGATTACTGCAAAATTATTATTGCAATTGAGCCATTGATAGGTTGAAGAAGTATTTGCGGCAAGTGTAAATCCATTTTGAGTAACAAAAGCATTAACAGAATTGACTGTAAGATTTATCGTTAAAAAACTGTCGCATCCTGCCGTATTCAGAATTGTATCTTGATAAATCCCTGATGTAATCCACACATAATTTCCGCTCGGAGAAATAAAATTATTGCAAGCTGAAATTGTTTGTGATGATGATGTGCTGTTTATAGTAAGATGAATAGTAATTATGCTATCGCAACCTGAAGCGTTTGGTATTGTATCATGATAAGTTCCAGAAAAATACCATGTATGATTCCCGCTCGGTGAAATGTAATTATTACAAGCTCCTACATTAATATTTACTGATGTGGAATTGCATAAGGATAATTTTGCAATAAACTCATCCAGTATTGGAAATGAAGGACCAGTGTTTAAAAGTATAGTAGAACCAAAAGTTATTGAAGGGCTCCAAAAACAACCAGTTATATGAATATTCCCTGAAATACTACAAGAAATAGAATTGGCAGCTCCTATATTAAATTCATTTGCCCAAACAAAATTTCCTGAACTATCGTATTTGGAAATAAAACCAATGTTGTTTCCTGTGAGATTGAAAGTTCCACCAGCACTTGGATCAAAATCAACAGTTCCTGTAAATTGCCCAACTGCATAAACATTATTGTATTTATCTGATGCTATTGAGTAACTAATGTCATCATCAAAACTTCCAATTCTTTTTTTCCATAAAGAATTACCATTGTTATCAAGTTTTGTAATAAATATATCAGATAAGCCCGCTGAGATAATATTGTATGTTCCTATACCCGGATCAAAATCAACCGTTCCTTGAAAATATCCCGTAACGCATATGTTGTTGAAAGCATCGAGAGTAATAGAATTTCCTTGACCACCCAACCCTGAATTCGCAATAAAAGCTTTTGCCCAAATAAAATCCCCCGCACTATCCAATTTACAAATAAAAATTGAGCCACTTAAAGCAAAAGCAACAATATCTGCATGATCTATTAAGTTGTATATTCCAATAGAGTCAGGATTGAAATCTACTGTATCACAAAAACTTCCTGTTATATAAATATTTTTGGAAGAATCAATTATTAAAGAGGTTCCAACATCTTCCCTATCTCCACCAATCGCTTTGACCCAAACAAAATTGCCTGCATTGTTTAATTTTAAAATAAAAATATCCCAACTTCCTTTTGAGATTAAATTATATATTCCCAATCCTGGATCAAAGTCAACGGTATCAATAAAGAACCCAGTGACATAAACATTTCCATCTGAATCAAGGTCAACTGAGTTGCTACGGTCATTGGTAATTCCACCGGCAGCTTTTGCCCAAATGAAATTTCCTGAACTATCTAATTTTGATACGAAAATATCTGTATAACCCTCGGAAGTAATATTATAAATACCAGTATCGGGATTAAAATCTACGGTTCCTGTATATATACCAGTTGTATAAACATTTTCATACTTATCAACAACTATTGAATTTCCCTGAGAATTCCCACCAAAAGCTTTTGCCCAAATAAAATCACCTGTAGAATCTAATTTAGAAATAAACAAGTTAGCCCCTCCACTTATCGAAGTTAAATTATACACTCCAAACCCTGGGTCAAAGTCTATTGTTCCATTAAAATAACCAGTTGTATAAACATTTCCATGGTTGTCTGTAGTAATTGAATTACTCACCATTTGAGATGCACCACCAATTCCTTTTGCCCATTCCCAATGAGCTACTTGTGCAAATGATTCTTTGCTAATAAATAAAACTGCAACTATGAAAATTATCTTCTTCATATTCTCTCCACCAAATCTAACAACCACAATTCATACATCAACAAATAAAAAAAGAGAAGCAGTTTTCTGCTTCTCTTTTTCATAAATAAAAATTTTAAAAACTACTTTGTTGCCTGAGCAAACAGTAAGCTTACTTCATCCCAGTTAATTACATTCCAGAAAGCGGCAATGTAATCGGGGCGCTTGTTCTGGTATTTTAAGTAGTAGGCATGTTCCCACACATCCATACCTAGTATCGGAGTTCCTTTTACTTCGGCAATATCCATCAGCGGGTTATCCTGGTTGGGTGTGCTGCACACCTGTAATTTTTTATCAGCATTCACAATCAGCCATGCCCAGCCACTTCCAAAACGAGTAGTGCCTGCTGCATTAAAACTTTCATAAAATTTTTCAAAGCTTCCGAGGTCGCGGTTAATGGCTGCATCCAAATCTCCCTTTGGGCTTCCGCCGCCACCCGGTTTCATAATGGTCCAGAACAGTGAGTGGTTGTAATGTCCGCCGCCGTTGTTGCGCACAGGCATCGGGAATTTCGAAATGGTTTTAACAATTTCTTCAATGCTCATATTCTCTTCGGGTTTGCCGGCGAGCGCAGCATTCAGGTTGTTGACATAAGCAGCATGGTGCTTATCGTGATGAATGGTCATGGTCATTGCATCAATGTGTGGTTCCAATGCATCGGTAGCATAAGGTAACGCGGGTAATGTGAAAGCCATATTAAAAGTGTTTTTTAGTTTATGAATTTTTTGAGTACGCTAAATTAAACTTATCCTGATATGCTTTGGTTCAGTTGATAATAAATTTCATTTTACGAATAATAAAAATTAACCGCAAAGTCGCAGAGACGCAAAGATTAATAGTTAAATTATTTTCTCTTATTCCTGAAAAATTCTTTCACCATCAATGATGATTCTTCAGCCATCACTCCACTCTTAACATCACACTTCGGATGCAAAACTTTTTTGCTGATTAATGTGAATCCTTTTTTTTCATCATCAGCACCATACACCAATCTTGAAATCTGCGCCCAGCCAATGGCAGTAGCACACATCATACACGGTTCAAGCGTTACATAAATTGTACAATCAGTTAAATACTTACTTCTAAAATGATTGGCTGCAGCAGTAATTGCAATCATCTCTGCATGAGCTGTTACATCTTTTAATAACTCCACTTGATTGTGACCGCGTGCAATTATTTTATTGTTGCTAACGATTACAGCACCAATCGGAACTTCATCTTTTGCCAATGCATACTTTGCTTCCTTCAATGCTTCGCGCATAAAATGTTCGTCGGGCAATAGTTGAGTCGGTTCGTTCATCGATTATTATGAGAGCGCAAAAATGATTATGAACTTTCGGAAAACACAAGCATATTTTCATTTTCATTTCGTCTGTGTGATTTCAACGGAAAACTTTAGGTTTGGCGCTTCTTAATTCAATCAGTTCTTGTCACACTTTTTTATTCGCTTCTCTCTCTCATTAGCTTTTATCTGTTGCCTAACTTTTTCGCACGCACAGGAATCGTGGTCGCTTGAACAGTGCATCACCTTCGCGCAACAAAATAATATTCAGCTCAAGCAATCAGCTTTGAGTACTGAACTCACGCAGGATTCGTACCTGCAATCGAAATTAAGTTTGCTTCCGAATCTGAATGCTTCATCAAGTTACGGAATCAATACCGGAAAAAATATTGACCCAACAAGTAACCTGTTTGTGAATCAAACCATTCGTTCCGGAAATTTTTCACTCGCATCCAATGTCACTTTGTTCAGTGGCTTTTCTAAAATAAATGAAATGCGAAAAGCTTACTTCGATTTCATGGCATCAAAGTACAGCACTGCACAATTAGTGAATGATATTTCGCTGAGCGTTGCTACTGCTTACCTGCAAATACTTTTTGCGCAGGAACAATTTGCCAATGCTGATGCACAGGAAAAATTAATGCAGGAGCAAGTTGATCGTACCAGGCAATTAGTAGATGCCGGAGTGTTGGCACAAGGTTCTCTGTTGCAAATTCAATCGCAACAGGCATTGGAAGAATTAAATACGGTTAATGCAAAAAATCAATTGTCGCTGGCAAAATTAAATCTGCAACAGTTGCTGAACATGGATCATACGGTTGACATTGTGATTCCGACATTAAAAATTCCGGTGGGTATGGCTTTTCAGGAAATGAATGCAGGAACAATTTATGAAACCGCATTAACACTTCA
>JAHEZG010000158.1 GCA_023251195.1 Chitinophagaceae bacterium
TGAATTGTCTCTGACCGGTAATTTACTGCACAACGATCAGCCGTGGCAAACCGGATTTGCCGAAACCTTTATCTGGCAAATTGATAAATGGAGCGGATACAATGGCGATACACTTTCAAGCGGCATTTATCACAACCTGAATTTTAATAATAAACCGATACGCAACTTGTGTCCGGTAAAAGGTGGAAGCGGTCCTTATGGTCCCAATCAATACTTTGTTTCAAATAGAAATTTTGCAGTATCAAGCGACACTATTTTTTTAGTAGAGCTAACCGATACTTTGAATGGCCCGTCAACAACAATAAATATTACTTTACTTCATACTGATATAAATTATCATGTTCCGCCCGAAGCACATCAATCAGGCAATCAGACTTTCGCCACCAATGATGGCCGGATACTCGGTGCATTTTTTCAAAACAATAAAATTCAATTTGTATCAAACTCACGCGATACCATTTCAAATTTTGCGGCCATTTTTCATGGTGTAATCAGCAATGTTTCCACAACGCCGGTAGTAACAGGATATACCATCAGCAGCGATTCATTGGAATATGGATATGCAAATCTTTCGTATGCCGGTACCGGTTCAACAGATAATACTTCCATCATCGGATTTGATTTTACAGCCATTGATGTTTTTGCAGGTGCCGGTGCGGTAGTAAGTAATGGTGCAGGAGATTATTCACCATTAACCACTATCAGGCACGGCGATAATCATGTAAATGTTTTAAGCAGTTTGTCGGAACGCTGGGGCGATTACAGTGGTTCGCAATTAAAATACAATGAACCTGGCGTAGTATGGGTAGCACTTACTTACGGTGCCACCAATAAAAGACAGGCCACCTGGATTGGAGAATTATCAACCACACCATTTGCCGGAATTAAAGCTATTGATGAGCAGCAATTAACAATCACTATTTACCCCAACCCTTCTGCTTCTGTAATTAATTATGAATTTGAAATAGAAAACGAAATGCAATTGTCGTTTGAAATTTATGACCTCAATGGAAAATTAATTCAACAACTTTTTAAAGAGCGTGTGAAGATTGGAAAAAATAAATTTTCATTTGATGCTTCATTTCTTGCAACAGGTGAGTATGTTTTATTAGTAAAAGGTCAAAATAATTTTCTTCAATCTGAATTTTTTACAAAGCACTGATTGAAAAAATCATTGATCAATTTGCTCAAATAATTTCATCAATTGATAAAAACAATCTGAATTAATGAAGAATCAAATTTATTCTTGCCGAAAAATTCAGCAATTACATTTATCCCGAAAATTTTTTATTCATGAAAGAGAAACTGGAAATACTAAAGCATAAAATTTCAGAAGCGGAATCAGGTGGTGGAAAAAAGCGAATTGAAGACCAACATAAAAAAGGAAAACTAACAGCACGCGAACGCATTCATTTTCTGATGGATGAAGGTTCGTTTGAAGAAATCGGAATGTTTGTAACCCATCGCACACACGATTTCGGCATGCACAAAGAACAATATTTAGGTGATGGTGTAATTACAGGATACGGCACCATCAATGGAAGAATGGTCTATGTGTACTCACAGGATTTTACTGTGTTTGGTGGTTCTTTAAGTGAGGCACATGCAACAAAAATTTGTCGCATCATGGATTTGGCAATGGAAAATGGTGCTCCTGTAATTGGATTGAATGATAGTGGCGGAGCGCGAATTCAGGAAGGTGTGGTTTCGCTCGGTGGTTATGCCGATATATTTTACCGAAATACTCTGGCAAGTGGTGTAGTTCCACAAATAAGCGCCATCATGGGCCCGTGCGCCGGCGGTGCTGTTTATTCTCCAGCCATAACTGATTTTATTATGATGGTTGAAAACACTTCTTACATGTTTGTAACCGGACCGAATGTGGTGAAGACGGTAACACATGAAGAAGTTTCGTCGGAAGATTTAGGCGGGGCAATGACCCACGCTATTAAATCCGGAGTTACTCATTTTACCGCAATGAATGAAATTGATTGCATCAATCAACTAAAAAAACTAATTACTTATCTACCTCAAAACTGCGAAGAGCCTGCACCTGTATATGCTTATGAACACCGCGATGAAATTTTACATGGAATAGAAAGTATTCTTCCGGAAAATCCTAATCAGCCTTATGATATAAAAGAAATAATTTCAAAAGTGATTGACAATGAAAGTTTTTATGAGGTACATAAAAATTTTGCGGAAAACATTGTAGTTGGTTTTGCTCGTTTGGGTGGAAGAAGCATTGGTGTGGTGGCCAATCAGCCTGCAGTACTTGCCGGAGTTTTGGATATAAAAGCATCAGTAAAAGGTGCACGGTTTGTCCGGTTCTGCGATGCGTTTAATATTCCACTGCTGGTGTTTGAAGATGTACCGGGATTTATGCCCGGAACCGATCAGGAATGGAACGGAATAATAGTGAACGGCGCAAAACTGCTTTATGCATTTTGTGAAGCCACCGTTCCACGGGTTACAGTAATTACGCGAAAGGCATATGGAGGAGCTTATGATGTAATGAACAGCAAGCACATTGGTGCCGATATGAATTTTGCCTGGCCCTGCGCTGAAATTGCAGTGATGGGAGCAAAAGGTGCAGCGGAAATTATTTTCAAAAAAGAAATTACCACCGCAGAAAACAAAGAAGCGAAACTGAAAGAAAAAGAACTCGAGTACATGCAGAAATTTGCAAACCCCTATGGCGCTGCATCCAGAGGATACATTGATGAAGTGATAAAACCGGAAGACACACGAATGAAATTGCTAAAAACTTTTGCCATGTTGCAGAACAAAACAAAAAAATCTCCCAAAAAGAAACATGGAAATATTCCGTTGTAAATTACAAACCAATGATTGAGTAACGCAGTAACGAACTATTGATTTTGAGAAAATGCAATTAGCTAAAGTTATTTTAAATAAAATATTAGAATGGATTTTATACAGCAATCTGTTTATCGCTTTGTGTGCTGCGGCATTGGTTTGGGAAACAGAAATTTTACTGGGAATCTCCGCTGGTATTGATGCCATCAGCACAATGGTTTTTTTCGCGACATTATTTTTATATGGCGGTCACCGGATTCTTTCGTTAAGAAGAATTCCTGATGCCAATCGAAATCATCAATTAAAATGGTCGAAGAAATATCAGTTTGCCATTTTCATTCTTACACTTCTTGGCGGAGGCATGGTGGCATCCGCTGTCTTTCATTTAACTTTTTCGGCTTTTGTATTACTGATTCCCATGGGTGTAATTTCTATTTTATATGAACTGCCTATAATTCGCCATCAATCAAAATATAAAAGACTGCGCGACATTGGATTTTTTAAAATTGCCTGGATAACAATTGTATGGAGTTCTATTACGGTACTGTTGCCTGCCTTGCAATATGGAGAACAAGTACAGGGCATTGAAGTTATTTCTGTTTTTATCATGCGATTGTTATTGATTTTTGCTTTGGCACTTTCTTTTGATTTGCGCGATGTGCATTACGACGAATCTGCAGGATTAAAAACCATACCTATACTTTTCGGAAGAAGCAAAACCATCCGCATCATCATTTGGTGTTTTACTCTTTATTTTTTTATAGCAGTTCTTCAATTTTCCACCTTCCAGCATTTTGATTTCGGAAAGTTAGCAGCCGCTACTGTAACTGCATTGCTTTCATACCGGTTGATTGTGGCTGCTTCAATTATTGATAATTGGTATTATTATCCATTGTTCGTTGATGGAATTATGATTCTGAATTTTTTATTGTTGCAGTTGGATAAATAAAACAACTGACTTTTACAAAAAAATATTTTTTCAAATGGCACTATGAGCTTTCGGGTTTATATACCCTTTTAAAATCAATCAATAAAAAAAAAATGAATTACTGTTTCTGATTTTATATCAATATTCCAATTTTCAGTTTTCTATATACAATATTCTTCAGGCAACTTCCAATTGCTTAACTCAGACTTACTCAGTAAAATAAGCCGCATCAGTCAATGCAAAACCTTCGGTATTGTAGTGCGCATAATTAAAACCTTTGTGTAAACCATAACCGCCGTACTCACCTGCTTTGTTAATGGCGATGAATGCAACTTGTATGTCTTTTACTTTTTCAGGATATTTTTTTGCCACCCGATTCACTACTTCTTTACATGCTTCCATTGGCGATTTTCCTTGTCGCATCATTTCAACCACCATGGCGCTTCCCGCAGTTTTAATCACAAACTCACCGTGGCCGGTTGCGGTTGCAGCACCAATTTCATTGTCGACAAATAAACCAGCTCCAATAATTGGTGAATCGCCAACACGACCGTGCATCTTGTAGGCAAGACCGCTTGTGGTGCATGCGCCCGATAAATTCCCATTTGCATCCATCGCAATCATTCCAATGGTATCGTGATTTTCAAAATTTATAACAGGTGCATACTTGCTTGTCTTTAACCATTCTTTCCATGCTGCTTCTGATTCAGGAGTGAGCAGATTTTCTTTTTTGAATCCATTGTCCAAAGCAAATTTCAATGCGCCTTCGCCAACTAAAATTACATGTGGAGTTTTTTCCATTACCATTCGCGCAACTGAAACAGGATGAACTATGTGTTCGAGACAACACACAGCACCGGCTTGTCCAAGTTCGTCCATGATGCACGAGTCGAGTGTAACGAAACCATCTCTATCAGGTAATCCACCCAAACCAACTGAAGTTACTTTCGGATCTCCTTCAGGAACTTTCACTCCTGCTTCCACTGCATCCAGGGCGCGACCACCTACACTTAAAACTTTCCATGCAGCTTCATTTGCAGCAACACCAAAATTCCAGGTGGAAAGCACCAATGGTTTTCCGGTTATAGTTTTTCCTGAAAAGGAATTTGAATCAAATGGAATGGCGAGTGCTGCAGCACCTGCCGAAGTTTGAGTAATAAATTTCCGTCGTGAAAGCATGAATCAAAAATGAAAAAATAAAATTGAATAGTTGAAAAATATTCTTATCATTTATTATGCAGTTCTTTCACTCTACAATCAATCTTTTTGCTGTGGAATACTAAAGCATAGCGTATTGTCGTTCAGGTTGATATTCGCTTCCACCAAAAAATCATGCTGAAAAGAAATTTAATTATTGGTTTGTGCCTGCTGTTGTCGGCCAAAACCTTTGCGCAAAAAACCGCTTACTACAGCGACCCCGCTGCTGATTATAAAAAAGGAGTTGAATTATTTGAACAGGAAAAATACGGAGCGGCTTTCAAGCGGTTCGATGAAATTATAAATCTGTACGAGCATAAAACCGATGCGCCCGAAAATGTGGTGATGAATGCAAAGTATTATCGCGCACTAAGCAGCAAGGAATTAATGCAGCCGCAAGCCGAACAATATTTTTTGCAATTGCTGGCTGATTACGGGGAGAATCCTGTAACACGATTGGCATATTATCATTTGGGAAATATTTATTACACGAATAAAAAGTATGACAAAGCGCTTACTTATTTCAAGCAGGTGGATGTGTATGATTTAAGTTCGGAGCAAACGAATGAGTATCGCTTTCAAATCGGTTACTGTTATTTCTACAAACAAAAATTTGCCGAAGCGCTTCCCTATTTCGAGCAGGTGAAAACCATTCAGAACAAGTATTACTACCCGGCAAATTATTATTACGGTTACATTACTTACACGCAAAAAAATTATGAGGCAGCTCTAAGCAGTTTCAATTTAATTAAGGAGAGCAAATTGTATTCGCCCATTGTACCGTACTACATTACACAAATAGAATTTTTAAAAGGTGAGTACGATGAAGTTCTTCTGTATGCAGTGCCTTTGCTTGAGCGAACCGATTTAAAATACACGAATGAAATGCGCCAGCTCATTGGCAAATCATATTTCAACACCGGAGAATTTGCAACTGCGCTGCCTTATCTGAAAGATTATTACAACAAGACCGCGCAGAATTTAAAGAGTGATGTTTACCAGATTGCGTACTGCGAATACAAAACAAAAAAGTATGACGAGGCAATGGTTCATTTCCTCGCGCTCACCGGATTGAAAGATTCACTCGGGCAAAACAGTTTGTTTTTACTGGCCGATTGTTATCTGAAAAAAAATAAAAAGAGTGATGCGCGCAATGCTTTATTGAATGCATCGAAAATGGATTTTGATAAAAGTGTAAAGGAGCAGGCAACCTACAACTATGCACAACTTTCGTGGGAGTTGGGGTTTCAGGATGTGGCGAGCAAAGCTTTTCAGGATTTTATTTCTGATTATCCGAAAAGTAAATTCAATGCTGATGCAAAAGAGAGTTTGGTTTCACTGCTTGCCGGAACAAATAATTACAAGGGCGCTTTAGAAATTATTCGCGAACTGGATGGCTTAAGTCCTTCCATTCGAAAATCATATCAGCGAATTGCTTTCAACAGAGCTATGCAATTGAGTGCCGATAAAAATTATGCTGAAGCTGATAAAACTTTAGATGAATCATTAAAAAATCCGATTGACCACAACATTGAAGCGGATTGTTATTTCTGGAAAGGAGAAATTGCGACTGATACCAAAAATTATAAAGATGCAGTAACTGATTATTCAAAATATTTAGAATTGCAAAAGAGTTTCGGCAATGGAAATTCGGGTGCTTCTCCGCTGTTGGCAAAGTATGGTTTGGGTTATGCGTATGTGAAGCAAACGAATTACCTGATGGCGCGAACTTATTTTACTCAGGCAAAAGAAGAATTAAAAACTACCTCACTTGATAAATTATCGTTGCAAAAAATCTCCAACGATTTATACCTGCGCAGTGGTGATTGCAATTTTGTAAATAAAGATTACGAGGCTGCCAATAAAGATTTTCAGTTTGTGCTTGATAATAAAACAGGCAACGAAGATTATGCATTGTTTCAATTGGCCATGATTGCAGGTTTGCAAAATCGGTCTGCTGATAAAATAAAACTGTTGCAACGGATAAATAACGAAATGCCTTTCAGCATTTACTTAGATGATGCATTATTCGAATCAGCAAACACTTATTTCCAGACTGCTGATTATGATAATGCGATTCTCACTTTCAACAGAGTGTTAAATGATTTTCCAAATAGTTCGTATCAAAAGAAAGCACACCTGAAACTCGGATTAATTTATTTCAACACCAACCACACAGAAAATGCGGTGAACGAATTCAAGTTTGTGGCGGTGAATTTTCCGAACACGCAAGAAAGCAAGGAAGCAATGAATACGGCTAAACAAGTATTCATTAACACAGGTGATTCAAAAGGGTACGATGATTTCTTGGATGAAATTCCAGGAGCAAAAATCACCATCGCCACAAAAGATTCCGTGGTGTACTTAGCTGCTGAACAAAATTTCAGCACCGGAGATTATGATAAAGCATTGCAGGGTTTTACTGATTATCTGAATACTTATCCTTCAGGACCATTCGCTACTCAAGCGCATTACTATCGCGCTGAATGCTTATCGCAGAACAAAGATTTTGAACATGCATTGGATGATTATACTTATGTGGCCGAAAAAACTTCGGGCAATTATAAAGAGCGGGCAATATTGCAGAGTGCGCGGATTTTTTATACCGTCACAATGAATTATCCGAAGGCATATGAATTTTATCAGTTGCTGAGTTTGTCGGCCGACTACAAAGAAAATTTATCGGAGGCATTGAAAGGCATGATGCTCTCCGCATGGAAAATGAGTGACTGGAAAAAAACTTCGGATGCTGCAGATAAAATCCTGAGCAACACCACTTCTCCTGCTGAAGATATTACAGATGCAAATTATTACTCGGCAAAAGTGGCAATGATTAATAAAGATTATCAGAAAGCCGAAGAGTTGTTTACGAAAGTGTTGAAAGGAAATAATTCGACTACCGGTGCCGAAGCACTTTACAGCATCGCATTAATTTATTTCAATGAAAATAAAATGGATGATGCGGAGAAGCAGTGTTACAAAGTGATAGAACAAAAGCCTTCTTACAATTACTGGATTGGAAAAAGTTATTTGCTGCTCGGCGATATTTTCTTTTCGCAAAATGATTTGTTCAATGCAAAAGCAACTTTTGAAAGCATCATTGATAATTACAAAGCCGACGATGACATTTTACCTGAAGCAAAAACAAAACTGGCGAAAGTGACCGAGAAAGAAAATGAACAATCGAAAGTGATGCAGGATTCAGTTGAGCATTCCTTTCAGATGGACACATTGGAGCAACATTGATTTGATGATTTGATGATTTGATGATTTGGTAATTTGATAATTTGATAATGAAATGCGAAGCATTCACGAATGCTTTTAGAAAAAATAATTAATGAGAAAATACATTCAATAAAAATGATAAAGAAAATATTTATAATTCTGACTTTGCTTCCCTCCTTTTGTATTGCACAAAAAGATTTACCGGGAATGAGTTTAGATGTGGTTACAGATTACAAGCCGTTGCTGGCCGATGCAGTGAAGATTGATGTGTCGCCGAAATTGCTTCCGGCAGATTCAAACAAGGTTGTGCCTGCCTATAATTTGCAACCAAAGTTGTTGAATCTTCCGTTTGTGCCCGCTGATATTCATCCGGTGGCAATGGTGAAAGAAACTCCTGATGCCACACAAGACAATTATTTAAAAGCCGGTTTCGGTACTCAGCTCTCTCCGTACTTTTCATTGAATCTGAATACTGGTGTGAGTGAAAAACGC
>JAHEZG010000450.1 GCA_023251195.1 Chitinophagaceae bacterium
CTCAACAATAAAATAAAAACATTGCCCGACCATGTGATTGTGTATCCCGGTCATGGCCCAGGAAGTATGTGCGGAAAAAGCATTGGAAAAGAAACAGAAAGTACGATAGGAAAAGAAAAGCTGACCAACTATGCGTTGCAGCCAATGAGCCGCGAAGAATTTATGAAGGTGATTTTAGCCGACCAGATTCCTGCTCCAAAATATTTTGTGAAGAATGCGATCATCAATCGCAATGGTTATGAAAACATAGATGCGGTGATGAAACGAAATGACCGTGCGTTGAAAGTAAGTGAAGTAAAAAAAGAAATTGCGAATAATGCTTTGATTATTGATGCACGAAAGGCAGATGATTTTGAAAAAGGATTTATAAAAAATTCAATCAACATCGGCATGGATGATTCGTTTGCGGTGTGGGCTGGAACTTTAGTAGACATCAATCAACGAATTGTAATTGTTGCTGATGAAGACCGCGAGAAGGAGGCAATCCTTCGTTTGGCAAGAGTAGGAATGGAAAATGTTGCAGGATTTTTAAGCGGTGGAATTAAGAGTTGGGAATATGCAGGAGAGCCGATTGAAAAAATTGAATCACTAAGTGCTGAAGAATTTGCGCACCAATACAAAGAAGGGCGAGGAGTAGTTTTAGATGTTCGTCGGGTTGCAGAATTTAATACCGCGCATTTGCATGAAGCCAATAATATTCCGTTACGAGATTTGGAAAGCAGATTGAGTGAACTGAATGATAAAGCAGAATTTCTGGTTCACTGTGCTGGTGGTTATCGTTCAATGATTGCGGCTTCTATTATGAAAAAGCATGGCTTTAACAGAATTGTAAATGTGCGAGGTGGTTTTAATAAAATAAAAGAAACCGGATTGGCGATTGAAAAAGCTGTGCTAGCTGGAATTTAAAAAGCAAATCCAACATTAAAATTAAATCCGATTGGAAAGCCGGGCATGCCAACAGAAGTTAACCGAGGCTGGTAATAATATTCTTCGCGGCTGTAAACTTTTCCTTGTATGGTTTCTTCTGAATTGAATGATATATGTTCAGCAGTTGCAACTCTTAATCCCATTGAAAAATCAATTGGTACCCGATTAGCAATTAACCATTGTCCGCCTAAATCTATAGAGCCAACATATATTCCATATGAACGCTCAATTATTTTTGTATCTGCAATTTGCTGATATGAATAATTGCCACCCCAACTGGTATCAACCACATTAATGTATTGATAATAGTTGACTGAATTTGAACAGTAGTGCATTGATAATTTTGGTTGAAAATAAATTCCGGTTGGTGCTTTGCCGAGCGGATACCAGCGCATGAATGCATTTGCTCCTCCTTTCTTTTCAAAAGTATTTCCTGTTATTTGTCTGATGCTCATGAAGTCGTTGTAAACCAGGTAACCACCGGCTCCTATTGAAATTTGATTATTCATCACTAGCTCATATTGAAATTTTATTTTGTTGAATAAACTGAAAGGTGCAATGGAAAGAAGTTTTTTTGGTAGTATTTTTTTTGCTGTAATTATTTTATGATTTGGAGTATCAACACTTGTTTTAAAAAGTGACTGTGCATTTGAATTCAGTACTACTGAAAACAAAATTAAAATTGTGAGGGTGGAAATTTTTTTACTCATGCTGTTTTGTTTTTGCTTGATGAATTCGTGAATCTTCGATTTCATGATTGATTTTTTTTGTTGATGAAAAATTTACTGATGCAGTATTTGAATATTTATTGCTGCATCAGTAATTGATTCATTGTTATCTTTTATTCGGGTTTTTACGAACATTAAAACCTACTGACATTCCATAATGCCATCCTTCTTTTAGCGGAACTACATACACATTCACAGGAATATTTAAATAACCTGAGCGAAAAGTTTTTCCAAGTGCCCAAACCCAACCAGAGGTTAATTTTAAATCGCCACGCTTATCAGCACGCTCAAAATATTTAGGAGTGAATCCTATTAACGCAGGATCTTCAGGATTAAAATCATTTTTCACATGCCAGGGTTTTGAATGATCATTGCTTTCATAATATCCTGTTGCAATTTTATTTATTGAAACCGATGGTCCGAAACCGAATTCCCATCCGTGCTTGCTATCTCTGAAACCATTCATAAACACAACCGATGGAACAAATAGTTGCTGCTCCAATCCATTTACCATGAACATCATTTCAAACAGTGCATTGAAATTTCCAATACTCAAATAACTTTTTTCACTCTGGTAACCGAAGCTAGACATTAACGGATAACCATCGTAGCCGCCGTTT
>JAHEZG010000451.1 GCA_023251195.1 Chitinophagaceae bacterium
TTATCGTTTGCTATTCAGCGATCATGCCCAACCTGTAAACATGGGCAACCCTGATGAAATCACCATTTCACAATTTGCTGAAGAAATAATAAAGCTTACAGCAACTACTCAAAAAGTTATTTACGAACCTTTGCCGAAAGATGATCCGAAACAAAGGCAACCGGATATTACAAAAGCAAAATCTTTGTTAGGTTGGGAACCGAAAGTGCAGCGCGCCGAAGGATTAAAAATTACTTACGACTACTTTAAAAAAATAATGAAATGAGTTTGTACGATCAATTGATAAATAAGGAAGAGAAACTCGCCGTAATTGGATTGGGATATGTTGGATTACCAATTGCGCTGGAGTTCGCCCGAAAAATTTCGGTGATTGGTTTCGACATTAACGCAAAGCGTGTTGAGATGATGAAGAACGGAATTGATCCGAGCAACGAGTTGGAAAAATCTGCTTTTGATGGTTGTGATATTCAGTTCACGGCAAACATGGAAGATTTAAAGCAGGCGAAATTTTTTATTGTCGCCGTTCCTACTCCTGTTGATCAGCACAATGTTCCGGATTTAAAACCGGTGTTGTCGGCCTCCGAAGCCATCGGAAAAGTTTTGAAGAAAGGAGATTATGTAGTGTTCGAATCCACTGTGTATCCCGGTTGTACTGAAGATGATTGCAATCCCGTTCTCGAAAAAATTTCCGGATTAAAAAATATTTCTGATTATAAAATTGGTTATTCTCCTGAACGAATTAATCCCGGAGATAAAGAACACACACTTTCAAAAATTATAAAAGTGGTTTCAGGTTGCGATGCAGAATCGCTGGATGTTATTGCAAAAACCTACGAGATTGTTGTGAAAGCCGGAGTGCATCGCGCAGCAAGTATCAAGGTTGCGGAGGCAGCAAAAATTATTGAGAACACACAGCGCGATGTAAACATTGCATTGATGAACGAACTCTCCCGCATCTTCGATAAAATCGGAATTAATACTTACGATGTGTTGGAAGCAGCAGGAACCAAGTGGAATTTTCTGAAATTTTTTCCGGGGTTAGTTGGCGGTCACTGCATTGGTGTTGACCCGTACTATTTAACTTATAAAGCGAACGCATTGGGTTATGATCCTGAAGTTATTTTATCAGGACGCAGAATTAATGATGATATGGGACCTTATGTTGCGCGTCGGACTGTGCAGAAATTAACGAAGGCGCATAAAGATGTAAGTGCATCGCGGGTGTTGATTATGGGTGCAACCTTTAAAGAAAATGTTAGCGACATACGCAATTCAAAAGTTGCCGACATCGTTAACGAGTTGAAAAACTACAGTGTAACAGTTGAAGTGGTTGACCCGCATGCTGATAGCGATGAACTCCAACACGAATACGGTTTTGGATTGGTGCCAAAGCCAAATGGAATGTATGATGCAATTATTGTGGCGGTCAATCACAAAGAATATTTAACACTCGATGAAAATTATTTTAAAACCATTGTGAATGTCGGAGGAATAATTGTGGATGTGAAAGGAATTTTCAGAAATAAAATAAAAACATTTACCTACTGGGGATTATAACTGATTTGAAGATTTGGGGATTTGGAAATTTGAAGATGAAATACAGATCCCGCTTCATTGAATTGCAAATAGAAACATGGCAGAGAAAAAAATATTAATTACAGGTGGTGCAGGTTTCATTGGTTCGCATGTGGTGCGCCGAATGGTGAATCGCTATCCCGATTATCACATTTACAATCTCGATAATCTTACATACGCCGGCAATCTCGAAAACCTTCGCGATGTGGAATCAAAACCCAATTACACTTTTATCAAAGAGGATATTGTTGACGGCGAGAAAATGCAGTCACTTTTTCAGGAACATAATTTTGATGGAGTGATACACTTGGCTGCCGAAAGTCATGTGGACAGAAGTATCAGCAATCCGATGGATTTTATCATGACCAATATTGTTGGTACAGTTTCATTACTCAACGCTGCAAAAGCAAATTGGAAAAATTTTGAAGGAAAACTTTTTTATCATGTGAGCACCGATGAAGTATATGGTTCATTGGGAGAAGAAGGTTTTTTTACAGAAGAAACCAAGTACGATCCGCATTCACCTTACTCTGCTTCGAAAGCAAGTTCCGATCATTTAGTTCGTGCTTATCACGACACTTACGGATTGCCAATAAAAATTTCGAACTGCTCAAATAATTATGGCGCAAATCATTTCCCTGAAAAATTAATTCCGCTTGCCATTCACAATATCAAGAACAGCAAGCCCATTCCGGTTTA
>JAHEZG010000159.1 GCA_023251195.1 Chitinophagaceae bacterium
TGAAACACATTGAAGTACGATTTAAAATCGGGAATGGCATGTGCATCGGGCTCGTGGTAATCAACTCCCAGTCCTCCCCCCACATTGAGGTGAGTGATGGTGATGTTGCGGCTGCTGAACCATTGCTGAATTTCATTTACACGGGTACACAACAAACGGAAAGGTTCCAGGTCGCATATCTGCGAGCCGATGTGAAAATGCAAACCAATCAGTTGAATGCTTGGAGAATTCTTTATCACTTCCATTACTGCTTCGAGTTCCCAGAAATTAATTCCGAATTTATTTTCTTCTAATCCGGTAGTGATGTAGTGATGCGTGTTGGCATTTACATTCGGATTAATGCGCAAGGCAATTCTTGCTTTTTTATGGAGCGAAGCAGCGAGTTCATTAATCACTTTTATTTCTTCAATGCTTTCGCAATTGAAACAAAAAATATCGGCAGTGAGCGATTCAATAATTTCTTTATCGGTTTTTCCTACTCCTGCAAATACAATGGATGATTGATTGAAATTATTTTGCAAGGCGGCCTTTACTTCATTTCCACTCACGCAATCGGCACCGAAACCTGCTTCGCAAATAATTTTAAGTATCTGCTGGTTGGTGTTTGCCTTTAAAGCATAATGAATATGGAAATTGTGTTTTTCAGATTCAGCTTTTACTGCGGCAATGGTTCGCTTGAGAATATCCAGATCATAATAATAAAACGGTGTTTCAATGGTTTGGAATTTTTCGATTAAGGATTTGCTGAACATAAACTTTTTTTAAAACAATCCTTTGTTCAATGAAACCAATGCAGCTTTTTTCAAATCAGAATTCACGAGCAGCGAAATATTGTTTTCGCTTCCGCCATAAGAAATCATGCGGATGGGAATATTTTTAAGCGAATCGAAAATGCGCGATGCATATCCTTGTTTATCGGCGCCAAAAGTTCCGACAATGCAAATGATGGTTTGGTTTTTATCTACTTCAACGATTCCGAACTGCTGCAATTCACTGGTGATTTCATCTAAGTGTTTATCGCTATCAATGGTAAGCGACACCGCAACTTCCGAAGTTGAAATCATATCAATGGGAGTTTTATATCGCTCAAACACTTCGAACACTGCGCGTAAAAATCCATAAGCGAGCAGCATGCGCGCCGATTTTATTTTTATGGCAGTGAGATTATCCTTAGCGGCAATGGCAGTTATTCTATCGGGTGCGGGTTTGTTGGAGATGATGGTTCCGGTAGCTGTTGGTTGCATGGTATTGAGCAATCGAACGGAAATGTTTTCTTTCTTGGCAGGAAGCACACAAGTGGGGTGAAGGATTTTTGCACCGAAGTAAGCGAGCTCCGCCGCCTCATCAAACGAGAGTTCAGTAACTGCAAAAGTTTTTTCTACAATGCGTGGATCGTTGTTGTGCAGTCCGTCAATGTCGGTCCATATCTGAATTTCAGTTGCTTTCACAGCGGCGCCTATGAGTGTGGCGGTGTAATCGCTACCGCCTCGTTTCAGGTTATCGATTTCGCCAAACGAATTGCGGCAGATGTATCCTTGTGTGATAAATAATTTTTCATTGGCAAATGGTTCCAGTGTTTTTGCAATCATTTTTTTTATGAAATCCACTTCGGGTTCTTCTGTTTCATCAATCCGCATAAAATCAAGAGCAGGTAACAGCACAGAAGAAATATTTTGTTCGGTCAGATATAAATGCAGCAAGGCGGTTGATATTAATTCTCCCTGAGCAAGTATTGCTTTCTCTTCGTTCACTGTAAATAAATCGAGGGTGAAGGAATTTATAAAATTTAAATGCTCAGCTAATAACTCGTTTGCATTTTCAATAAAATCTTTTTTTAAAAACAATTCGGCAATTACTTTTTTATACTGCAGATTCAGATTTGAAATTTGCAATTTCAACTTCATAAAATCTTTTGCATACAACGAATTTGAAATATCAACGAGCAAATTAGTAGTACCGCTCATGGCAGAAAGCACCACAATTTTCCGTTCACCATTATGAATTAACGGCACCAGATTTTTTATTCGCTGCGCAGAACCCACCGAGGTTCCGCCAAATTTCATCACTATCATTTTATTTATTCCTTTAGTCTGATAATTTTAATTCTGATTGTAAATGTATTCAGACTGCAACATTGTTTTACCTCTGTTGTTATTGCATTCAAATAAAATTATTTGATTGAAGGAACTTAAATTCATGCGCATTAATTTTTAATCTTTGAACTCCAAATAAAAAAAGCAATGTCGTTGTTAAAAAAATTTCAACACTGGAAATTAAATAAAATACGAATGGAAACTTTTAGTGATGGTGTATTTGCAATCATCATCACATTGCTGATTCTGGAAATTAAAATTCCGCACCTGAAAGAACCGGAAAGCACCACCGAATTATTGTGGGCACTTAAAAACATGGCGCCAAAAATTATAAGCTGGGCGGTGAGCTTTTTTTTCATTTCAGTGTTTTGGGTGCAGCACCACAACCTGTTGCGCTTAACCGAAAAAATTGATTATGCTTTTATTTGGCTGAATATGATTTTTCTTTTCTTCATATGCTTCCTTCCGTTTCCAACCGCACTCATGGGCGATTATCCGCACAACCGAATAGCGGTTTTGTTGTTTGGTGTGGTAGCTACCTTGGCTTCATTTATTCAAACATGGATGTATTACTACATAGCCAATTATTATTTACTACCTCGGTACAATAAAAAATCAGTGTTAAAAAATGTAACCCGTTCATTTATACTGGCACCATTATTAATACTTATTGCTACTGCCGCATCTTATATTAACTTGCTGTTGTGCCTGGTAATTTATGGGATTGTTCCACTGTTTTTTTTATTGCCATTTGACCGGGAGGAAGAAGAATAAAAAATTTCATTGGACAATGGTTTAATTGCAATTGAGAAGTTATTTCAATTTACAATTTATCATTTCTCATTTTTGAACTTTCAACTTTAAGAATGAAAACAAGAATTACCCGAACAAAAATAATTGCGACTGTAGGACCTGCATCAGCTTCATACAAGATGCTTAAAAAATTAACTGACGCAGGTGTCAATACCTTTCGGTTAAATTTTTCTCATGGCACACATGAAGCGCATAAAAAGGTTATTGATTCAATAAAAAAAATCAGAACAGAACTCAAACGGCACATTGGCATTCTGGCTGATTTGCAGGGACCAAAAATCAGAATCGGCGAAGTGGCAAAAGCTCCGGTTTATTTAATTGATGGAAAAGAAATTCTACTGACAACGATTAAATCAAACTCTGATGCTAAAAATATTTTTGTCAACTACAGCAAATTTGCATCAGATGTAAATGCAGGAGATGCAGTATTGATTGATGACGGTCAACTGGAATTAAAAGTTATTTCAACAAATAACATTGATACAGTAAAATGCAAAGTGCTTCATGGCGGTGCGTTGAACAGCCGCAAAGGTGTTAATCTTCCACACTCAGAAACATCGCTCCCGTCACTGACAAAAAAAGATTTGAAAGATTTAAAGTTTATCTTGAATGAAGGTGTGAATTGGATTGCTCTTTCATTTGTGCGCAATGCAAAAGATATTATTCACTTGAAAAAACTGATTGCAAAGAGCGGAAAGAATATTAAAGTGATTGCAAAAATTGAAAAACCGCAAGCTGTATTGAACATTGATGACATCATTCGCGAGAGCGATGGAATTATGATTGCGCGTGGTGATTTGGGAGTGGAAATGCCGCAACAGGATATTCCGATTACGCAAAAACTGGTGATTGCCAAATGCATTAAAGAAGCAAAGCCGGTAATTATTGCCACACAGATTATGCAAAGCATGGTTGAAAATCCTCGACCAACCCGTGCAGAAATAAATGATGTGGCCAATGGAATATTTGATGGGGCCGATGCTTTAATGTTAAGTGCCGAAACGGCCACCGGAAAATTTCCGGTGCTGGTGATTGATACCATAAAAGACATTGCACTGAATATTGAAAAACAAGAAAGTATTTTTAATAAAAAGCAGGTAGCCGATATGCATTCGAAAACCTACCTGTCAGATGCGATTTGTTACAATGCCTGTAAAATTTCCGGCGATGTAAATGCAGCTGCAATTATCAGCATGACACGCAGCGGTTACACAGCTTTTATGATTTCGAGTTACCGGCCAAAAGCGCGCATATTAATTTTTATGGAAGATAAAAACCTGCTTGATACACTGAGCATGGTTTGGGGAGTTGAAACTTTTGCCTACAAAAAATTTGCATCCACCGACGAAACCATTGATGATGTAAAAAAGATTGTCAAGGATTTTGGAAGAGTTCAGAAGGGAGCTATTGTTATAAATACAGCCGCCATGCCTGTTCACTGGAAGGGTACCACCAATATGTTAAAGATAAGTGTGATTGACTAAGGGTTAACCAACCCGTGATGCACTGCAAATAACACCAACCCGGTTCGTGATTTAATATCCAATTTGGTGAACACCGAATCGCGATAGCCATCCACAGTGCGAAAGGTTACCTGCATCAATTCAGCAATTTGTTTATAGGTTAATTCGCTGCAGCAATTCCGAATAAATTCAATCTCTCTGTCGGAGAGCAAAAGATTTATTTCATTGCCAATACTTTTATCAAATGAATGAAACAGGTGTATCCCCTTTTCCTTTCCCTTCATCATGCTCTCAATCACCCGTTGGTCATAATAAAATCCTTTCTTCAGCACCTCCAGTATGGTGTTTTTTACAAGCACCGGAGTTGAATCTTTCAGCAGGTAGGCATTGGCACCGCTTTCAATCATTTTACTTATTGTGGCCATGTCGTCACTCACCGAAAGCGCAATCACTTTTATTTCCGGGAAATTATTGCTGATGTAAACCGTAGCTTCAAATCCATTCATAATTGGCATGGAGATATCCATCAAAATAATTTGTGGTAATGGATTTATTTTTTCCAATTGCTGAATTAAATCCTTTCCGTTTTTTGCTTCAATTACCACTTCGAATTCCGGAAATTTTTCCAATTGTAGTTTTATTCCGCCACGCACTAAATGATGATCATCGGCTAATGCAATTTGAATGAGCATAAATTTTTTATTAATTAATCGGTAAACTGTTAGGAAACGAAAATAAAATACAAAACCCTTTTTCGGTATTATGCGGAATGATAATTTCCCCTTTCATAAAATCAACCCTGTTAAAAATATTGGTAAAACCCAAACTGTTTTTCAGGTTATTGATGTTTAATAATTCCGCTGGCAGTCCTATACCGTTGTCGCGATATTCAATATTAATAATCTGATTATGTTCCGATATTAATAATTCAATTGTATCGCCCTGCGAATGCTTGTAGGAATTATTAATTAACTCCTGCAAAATGCGGTATAAAAATATTTCGTTTGAATGCGATTTCAGAATAATTGATTCCGGAAAATCAAGTTTGGCTTCAATGTTAAATGATTTATTTATTCGGTCCATCAATCTTGTAATGGCTTCTCTGAATCCGAATTTACTAATGTATTCTCTGCTGTATGTTCGCGAAATATCTCTGATTGTATTCATGGTGGTTTGCACCACATCTTTCACGGTTTCAATCCGATTATCCTGTTCGGGATTATTCGTAACCGGAAAACTATTTAAGCTGATTATTGAAAAAGTAAGTAACTGTCCAATGTCATCATGCAGGTCGCGGGCTAATTCGTTCAGGGTGTTTTCAGCAACTTCCACTTGTGTTTTCAATAATTCTTTCTCATAATTTGATTTTACTTCAAGCAACTGGTGCTGGTATTTTAACCGGCGGTTGCGGCCAAGCAACAGCAAATTGATTACAAGAAAAACCAGCAACAACAATACAATTGTTGTGACGATAACGAAAACAACTATTTCGGGTGTTTGGATGTCCATATTATTCCAATACTTAAAATGGTGAACCAAGCAACATAAACCAAGTCATTAATGAGGTACAAACTGCTTGCAATTTTTTCATTTTCAAAAGCGAACCACGATAAAATTCCAAGCAGCGGAGCACTTACTGTAAAGTCTAAAAGATTGGCCATTGAAAACCAAAATACAAAATTGGCAAACGGGTTTTCAACTAACTCATCAACACATTGCTGCAAATGCTTAAAAGCAAGCAAGGCAAGAAAAGCATACGAAGGCACAAAAGTGTAATTGTTAAACACAAATTGTTTTTGAATAAATAAATAATTGAGAAAGAAAAAAAAGAGGAAACCCGGATAGGCATACTTAATGGCTCTTTTAATATAGGTTGAACTGAATAACTGATAATAAATAAAAAACAGAAATGAAGTTTCAACCAAAATAGCAAGGTTGTAAAACCATTGATTGTTTTTGTAATAGTATCCGATTGCATATGCCGCTATGTCAAACAAAAAACATATCCCGACAAACAACCCTATAAATTTTTGAAGTTTATTTAATTTATTTTTTAGCAGAATAAATATTAAACAGGCCAGAAAGCCTGAGAATAAATTAAAGTTTGAGAATAAAATATTTTGAATTTGGTCCAAGAATTCCTTTTAATGGTTTTAAAGAAGCAATCAATTTTACTTCGGATTTGAATTTGGACATTTAGGCGGGCAAGGGCATCCAACTTCCATAATCGCCTTTGCATAATTAGTTGCACTGTAATTTAATGAAGCATCGAGCAACTGAGTTCCGTTTTTATAAAGAGAAAGCAACACTGTGTAACCAATGTAATTATCCTTGTTTCCACCTGAAACCAATTCACCGTAACGCGAATAAAAAGAAGTTGCCATTCCGGAATTAATGTATCCGAATTCTACACCAAGTGAATAATCGCTGTAAGTACTGGCATCAGCAGGGTTAAAATCAGGAATGTTTGCTGAAAAAAATTGAAGAAACTCAGCATAGTTATAAAACCTTGAAACTTTAAAAGTATCGGAGGCACTGGTTTGTGCCGTAAGATTAATTTTTACATCGTGAAAATATTTTTGAAACAAGGAGTTTGCCGCAGCATTTCCTCCGGCCAGCGTATCAGTCAATTTTAATTTGTTAGAAGAATTATAAACAGTATCAGCCAGTAAGTAAAATGCTTTTTCATTATCACTTCCGTCGTTTTTAGATACTGATAGAATGAGCGAAACATTTTGACTGGTTGTATTAAATGATGGATAAAACCGAATTCCCCATGAAAAATTGTTACCGGATACACCATCATAAAAACGAATAAAGTTCTCAAGGTCAATTTTTGTATCAGTAAATCCAACCAACTTATTTTTTGCCGTTGAACTGTCATAATAAGTAAGCATGCCTCTTAGTCTGAGTAACTCAGCATAATCAGCCGCAGTAATTGGTGGCGCAGGCGGCAGGTACGATGCAATGTTCGATTTTATTAATTCTGAATTTTCTCCTGCCTGGGTGTTCATTTCAATCATTACAAAACCGGCAATGAAAGCAAAAATTATTGCCGCAAATCGGCTACTATGGTTACTGGTCAAAAAAAAGAAATTGATTTTTTTCATGTTTAATTATTTAGTGTTTAACAAATGAATTAATGGTGATTTAATTATTCGCGACGCAAAATAGATTTTCAAAATTTAACAGAGGGGGGAGATTTTTCACGGGTGGGGGGTGTTTTTCACGGTGGGAAAAACACCCCCCACCCGTGAAAAATCTTGTTATTATAATTCAGTGCATATATGCAGGTTTGCATCATTACAATTGAAAAATACCATTAGCGCACTTCAAAAAATACCGGTTTCTCCAATGAATAATCACACAACTTCTAAAAATAATTCATCCAATAAAAATCAACAGCATGGCACAAATTAAAATTAAAGGATTTGAATTCATTCCCGGAAACAATGTCTTTTTCAATTCCAGTCGGAAATTGACTGTTGATTTTGAGTTAATCCTGCAAAGAGCCGAAGTCAATTATGACAAAGAGTATGTTATACTTTTTTCAATCAGCAGTTTGAACCACAACCGGCGCGAATTAAAAGCCGAAGCCGGAAGCAAGCACATTAGAATACTGATGGATAATAATTCAATACCTAAAGATCATAATTATACCATTGCTGCTGATGGCAGCTTGCATGTAGCTAATTTTTACATCAGTCCGGAAATTGACGAGAAAGTATTAATGAGTAAAAATCACAGCAATGTGTATTACGAATTATTTATAACGGCCGAGCTGCACAATGCACATGAAAAGAAATTGATTGGTTTTTCTGAATCGATCGGTAAACCTTTATACAGCAGTAAACAAGCCTCGTAATTTAAAATTCTTAAAAATGACAAGCATAACCATTGGCACTTTTAACTGCGAGAATTTATTTTTCAGATACAAATTCAGAAGTACACTTGCTGCGAAGAAAAAAAATGAGGCCGTTGAAAACGGATTCATCATCGACAAAACCATTTTCGAAAAAATTCTGGAGAAGGAAAGAACACTTACTGCTTCAGCAATAAAAGATTCCGGCGCAGATATATTAGGCCTGCAGGAAGTTGAAAATTCAGATACGCTTAAATCTTTTCAATCCAACTTTTTAAAAAAATATCTATACCAATACTTAGTTGATGGAAATGATCCGCGTTTAATTGATGTTGCTGTGCTTAGTAAGTATGAAGCAAAAAATATTGTCACGCATCAGTTTGATAAAAAAGGA
>JAHEZG010000160.1 GCA_023251195.1 Chitinophagaceae bacterium
CTTTTGTTTCTGACGGTCTAAAAATTCTTTTGATTGTTCCACTGCATATCCTCCGGCAGCAGATGAATCGGCAGCGCCTTCCACTTCAATAAATTTTGCACCCAATGATTTTACCTCTTCTTTCACTGCAGCGCGGGTATCAAAAACTTCAACCACACCACCTAATCTTTTTGCAGTTGCAATGGCTTGCAGTCCTGCTACACCCGCACCAATGATTAAAACTTTTGCAGGAACAATACTTCCCGCTGCAGTCATGAACATGGGAAAAAATTTGGGAAGATTAGTGGCAGCAACCAACACCGCTTTATATCCTGCAGCAGTTGCTTGTGATGAAAGAATATCCATTGCCTGAGCGCGCGTGGTTCGCGGAATCATATCCATGCTGAAACTGGTGACATTTTTATTCAACAGCGCCATCACAATTTCTTTATTGAACAATGGTTGAAACACATTGAGCAATACAGTTCCTTCCGGCATGCGAGCAATATCTTCATTGCTAACAGCATTAATTCTTGTAACCAAATTGCTGGAATTCAATACATCGTCTTTTGTTGTAATTGATGCTCCGGCGGTTTTATATTCATCATCACTAATCATGGCACCATTTCCGGCACCTGATTCCACTTTCACCTGCACATTCATTTTAACTAACTGACCAACTATTTCGGGGAGCATGACCACTCTTCGGTCTTCTGCTGGTTCGCGTAAAATTCCTATTGTCATTTATAACTTTTTTCTTTAAGGCGCGCCAAAAGTAACTTTTGAGGTTGATAAATTGAAAATGACAATAATTAGTTTTTTATAGAAGCAAATTGTTTTGATTAAGCACTCACCAAAACAAGAAAATGCAATAAGATTTTTTTATTTCGCCAATGTTTTTACATTACGCCCATGAAAACAACCAAGAAAGCACCTGTGAAGAAGGTTGCTGCTAAAAAACCCGAAGCAAAAAAAACGGTGGTTAAAAAACCCTTAGCAAAAAAAGAAGCACCAAAAAAGCCTGAAGCAAAAAAAGCAGCGGTTAAAAAAGCAGTTATAAATAAAGTTGCTCCGAAGAAACCGGAGATAAAAAAAGTTGAAGCAAAAAAGCCTGAGGTAAAAAAAGCTGAACCCAAGAAACCGGTGGTTCAACAAGAGGAAAAAAAACCTGCAGCGCCTAAGCCGCCTAAAAAAACATTAACCAAGAAGAAAGAATATAAAGTTGCCGGGCCTCCTGCTGTGCCACTTGCTACAAAAATTTCTTCTTCAGGAAAAAAATTATATACCATGGAGTTTGTGATAAAAAGCTCTCCTGTTATTTTATATGATTTTGTAACAGCCACTTCAAACATGGCGCAATGGTTTGCCGATGAAGTTGACCGCAGCCGCGATGATATTTACACTTTCACCTGGGATGGAAATTCGCAAGTGGCGAGAGTGCTTGACGAAATTGAGCACGAATTAGTAAGGTATCAGTGGGTTGATGGACCAGCTGATGAATATTTTGAATTCAAAGTAACTCACACTGAAATTACAGGCGATACTGTTTTAATCATTACTGATTTTGCAAACCCAAATGATATGAAGGACGCGCAGTTCTTGTGGGATAGTCAGGTTAAAAACATGATTCAACAACTCGGCGCCTAAGTCATATATTTTTTATTGAAATTATTTTAATTGTACACAGAATAGCTGCTCAATATTTTTTGGCAAGTTCTTCGTGAACTCAAAGAAGTATCTCTGTATTCTCTGTGCGAAAACTATTCTTCAGTAAATCTGTAGCGGACAAATTTCGCACGGAGAAAATACAGAGAAAAAGAACACGGATAATACATTTATGTGTGAACCCTTGTCCGCTTTCGGAGTAAGTGTTTTCACATCAACTAAGTAGTTTCTGAAAAAATGTATGTTGCAGAATAAAATAATCTCCGGCGTTTTTAACATATTTTAATGGAAGAATTGTTGCAATTTTTAAATAGCCAATTTGCTTAATCATATTTTCAAATTCTTCTTTTGAAAGATTTTTTATTTCTGAATAATAATCATTGTCAATTGAGTGAATCCATCGGTCGTCGTTGGTTGAAACAAATAATTCATATTCGACCAACAAGGTATAGTTGGATAAAATAGTTGGAAGATGTTTTTCTAAATCTTCCCCTGACAATAAAAGAAAGGTGGCAAAATATTTTCCCCACCAGAAAAAATTGCGCACCGCAAATTGATTATTATCATTAAACTTTTTTGGAAAATCTAAAATCAGATAGGGGAGTCCAAGGTAATTTTCACCCTTCGAAATTTTTGCTTCGAATATTTTTTCATCTTCATTTTCAAAAATATTTTTCCATGATTCAATCAGCAAGTTATAATTTCCGATTTCACCAAGCATGGTTGTAATTTTTGAAATGATTTCCCGTTTAACAGAAAAAAAATTGGTGTTACCAATAGTTATTTTCTCTT
Source organism: Chitinophagaceae bacterium (assembly GCA_023251195.1). Lineage (GTDB taxonomy): Bacteria > Bacteroidota > Bacteroidia > Chitinophagales > UBA10324 > UBA10324. Next base: position 2,437 of record JAHEZG010000160.1, read on the forward strand.
CTATTGAAAGAATTACTTTTGTTTGCATCGCAAGCAATATAGATTGAAAAAAATAGACAAGCTCGTTCTCTCCAGTTTCATTGGTCCGTTTATCGCGACTTTTTTTATCACACTGTTTGTGTTAGTCATGCAGTTTTTATGGAAGTATGCCGATGATTTAATAGGAAAAGGGTTGGAATGGTACATAGTTGGAGAGTTGCTGTTTTATGCATCGAGCAGTTTTGTTCCGTTGGCATTGCCACTTGCAATTTTACTTTCTTCTATCATGACCATTGGTGGTTTGGGTGAGCAGTATGAACTCACCGCATTAAAAGCAACAGGCATTTCATTGGTTAGAATATGTTCATCGCTATTTGTTGTCAGCATTGTTATGTGTTTCGGTTCTTATTTATTCAGTAACTATGTGCAGCCGGCTTCTTACTTACAGTTTCGGGCATTGTTGTATGATGTGAGTGAACAAAAACCTGCATTAAATATTAAGCCAGGAGTTTTTTACAATGGCATTGATGGATACAGTATGCGTGTTGGAAAAAAAATGGCCGACAATCAAACCATATTTGATGTGATGATTTATGACCACACCGATGGAAAAGGAAATACAAATGTACTGGTGGCTAAAAAAGGGAAAATGGTTTTAACCGACGACAAACGATTCATGGTTTTAGAATTGTTTAATGGAAAGCAGTATCAGGAAATCAGCAACAATCAGAAAAAAAATTTAGCTCAGGAGCAGGCGAGAGTGAGTTTTGAATATTGGAAAAAGATTTTTGACCTCTCCGATTTTAAAATGACCCGCACAGATGTAAACCTGTTTAAAGACAATTACGAAATGATGAATCAAGGGCAATTGGCAAAAGCAATTGACACATTCGACATTGAGAAAAAAAATGACGAAGAACAATTGAAATCTTTTATTAAACCGTACTTATCATTTATAAAACATAATCTTGATAGTGTTTTCAGGAAAAACAGTATTGCAATTGAAGCAGTTGATTCAGGTTTGGCATACGAAAAAAAATCATTGAACGAAAAATCAACAATCATAAATACCGCTTTAATAAATATCCGCAACATAAAAGGATATGCTTCTTTTATTTCGGGTTCACAGAATTCAAAAACTGAAATGACTCTTCGTTATCAAATTGAATGGTGGCGAAAAATCACACTTGCATTTGCTTGCTTGCTTTTGTTTTTAATCGGCGCACCACTCGGGGCCATCATTCGCAAAGGAGGTTTGGGTTTGCCCTTTGTTATTGCAGTAGTGTTCTTTGTTTTCTTTTATATGATAACCGTAACGGGCGAAAAATTTGCAAAAGAAAAGGTGACTTCGGTTTTCACAGGTATGTGGTTATCATCGCTTATATTATTACCAATTGGAATTTTCTTAGTTAGAAAGGCAACACACGACAGCAATTTATTTAACCTTGAAGCGTGGTATGCTTTTGTAAAAAGAACAGGAACTGTTTTTAACCGGAAGAAATCATTATGATTAAAAAAATAATTGCACCGGTTCGTTTGTTTTTATACAGTTGGTTGGTGTGGTTAGCAGCAGGAATTATTTTATGGTTCATTTTTCCAAAGGGTGTGCTGGAGTTGGAATGGAATGAAAATCATAATCAGTTCTTCGATTATTTTTTTTCCACCATTACTGATTTAGGGAATGGCGTGGCATTCGGATTATTTGTATTGCTCTATCTATTCATAGATCGTCGGAAATTTTTCATTGCCTTAACATCTTCACTCATTTGCTTATTGATTACTGTTTTAATGAAACAATATTTTTTCAGGGGAGAAAAACGCCCGCTTTCTTTTTTCGGTGATTCAGTAATTATTTATTTGCCTCATGGAGCCACAAAATTATTATTCGGAAGTTATCCATCCGGTCACACCCTTACAGCATTCGCCATGTTTATTCTTGCCGCTTTTTTTGTGAAGAACCGAATGCTGCAATTGTTTTTCTTCGTGCTCGCTGCTTTGGTTGGCTTTTCCAGAATTTATTTAATGGCGCATTTTAAAGAAGATGTTTGGACCGGTTCATTGCTCGGTGTGTTAATTAGCTTAACAGTACTTTTTATTTTTCAAAATTATTTTCCAAACTCAAAAACCACTCCACTCATTCGTCTTCAAGGAAATGGTAAAAAGATTTGACCCTTCATATTATATTATCTCTTTGATTGCAGTGCTTTTGTATCTGCCGTTTCTCGGTCATGTGCATTTGTTTGACTGGGACGAAATAAATTTCGCCGAGTGTGCCCGCGAAATGATTCGTTCGCATGATTACCTGCAAGTACAAATTAATTTTTTACCATTCTGGGAAAAACCACCGCTCTTTATATGGATGCAGGTGGGCAGTATGAAAATTTTTGGAGTGAATGAATTTGCTGCACGGTTTCCGAATGCTGTGGTTGGAATTGTAACGCTGAATGTGTTGTATTCCATTGGCAAAAAGGAATTTAATGAACGCTTTGCGTGGTGGTGGGTGTGGTGTTATGCCGGAAGCATTCTACCGCAGTTTTATTTCAAATCCGGAATCATTGACCCGTGGTTTAACCTGTTTATTTTTCTTTCCATCTATAACAATTTCAAATTTGAACAGCAAAAATTAACTAATAAATCAGGCTGGAAACAGGCAACCTTTACCGCTTTGTTTCTTGCATTTGCAGTTCTTACAAAAGGCCCGGTTGCTATTATAATTTTTTTATTCTGCTGGATTTTCACCCGAATCACCAGATTGGGAAGAAGAAATTTATTGAACATTGAATTAGTGTGGATGCTGTTTCTGGTCATCATCGTTTCATGCTCATGGTTTTTGTTTATCTGGTTGAAGGATGGAAGCGAACAGATTCAGCTCTTCATTCAATATCAATGGCGTTTGCTCACAACCGGAGATTCAGGACACGGACAACCATTCTGGTATCACTGGGTCATTTTATTAATCGGATGCTTTCCCGCATCGGCACTTTTGTTCATGCGCAAGAAAGACCATGGAGGCGAACTGGAAGCACAGCGCGAATTGAAAAATTACATGTGGGTTTTATTTTTTGTGGTGCTTGTGCTTTTCTCTTTAGTGAAAACAAAAATTGTTCACTACTCATCGCTGTGTTATTTCCCCCTGACTTTTATTGCAGCAAGAACTTTGTATCACATTGTTTTAGATTGGAAAGGAAAAAAATTGATGAATACAATTTGTTTAATTGTTGGGTTGCTCATCTCAATCGCGTTAATACTTGTTCCCTATTTAGGTAATCACATCAACTTAATTATAGATTATGTAAAAGATGATTTTGGAAAAGCAGCCATTCATGCTGATGTAAAATGGCAATGGTTTACATACCTGCCCGGATTGATTTTGCTTTTCACTTTACTTTATTCATTCATTTTTATCACACGAATTCAAAACCGGTTCATCACCTTGTTCGCTGCAAGTATTGTAGTTGTGCAACTCGTTCAATTCATATTTATTCCACGCATCGAAAAATATTCACAAGGAGCGGCAATAGATTTTTATCAATCACTCAAAAATAAAAATGTGATTGTTGATGTTTATGGTTTCAAGAGTTATGCGCATTTGTTTTATGCCGATAAATCAATGGAGCAATCAAAACTTCCACTCGATAGTTTATTGTATGGAAAAATAATTTTACCGGCTTACATTGTAAATCGTGATGATGTGAATTACGATATTACACAATACAAAGAAGTGAAAGAGATTGGACGGAAGAATGGATTTATTTTTTATATGCGGATGCCGAAATAACAATATGAAATCAGGAATCCGTATCTATTTTTTGTAAATTCTATTCTTCATAATTCCTTTCTTATGAAAAAAGTGCTGCAACGAAACACGCATTACTCCACGACCATATTTTAAACTTCGCGAAAAATTGATGGAACTTGCTTCTTCAAAATATTTTGTGGGGCAAGTGACTTCTGCAATTTCGAAACCGGCCATAAAAATCTGCGAGAGCATTTCATTATCGAATACAAAATCATCATTGTTTGCCATGTAATTTATCGAAGTCAAAACTTCTTTTGAGAAGGAACGATAACCGGTGTGGTACTCCGAAAGTTTTTGGCCAATCAATAAATTTTGCGAGAAAGTTAAAAAGCGATTGAAAATATATTTATACATGGGCATTCCACCTTTTAAAGCGCCCTTGCCTAAAATGCGTGAACCCAAAACTACAGGATATAAATCGTTAGCGATTATGCTCGCCATCGCAGGAATAAGCAACGGAGTGTATTGATAATCCGGATGCAGCATGATTACAATGTCGGCACCAATTTCAAGCGCTTTGTTGTAGCAACTTTTCTGATTGCCACCGTAGCCTTTATTTTTTTCATGGACAATGATGTGCTTGATTCCAAGTCGGCGGCCAACTTCAGCAGTGTTATCCTTGCTGGCATCATCCACTAACACCACTTCATCCACAATATTGAAATCAATTTCGCGATAAGTTTTTTCCAGAGTTGCCGCAGCATTGTAAGCCGGAAGCACAACTACTACTTTTTTATTTTTTATCATTAGTATTTATTCTTCAAATTATCAAATCATCAAATTACCAAATCATCAATTTACATTCGCCACCGAATGAACATTCTTCAACTCTGTAAAAAATTTCCTTACCCGCCGAAAGATGGTGAGGTGATTGGAATATGGATGTATTCAAAAGGATTTCATTATCACCACCACCAGGTGACTATTCTTGCAATGAACACACGCAAACATTTCAGCCATCCGGAATTAGTACCGAATGATTGGAAAAATGTTGCCGATATAAAAAGTGTGGATGTAAACACCAATGTTCACTTTGGAAAAATGTTTCTTAATCTGTTTGGTAAAAGTTGTTACAACATCGATCGTTTTTATTCGGCTGAATATGAAAATCAATTAATTCGATTATTACAAAATAAAAATTTTGATGTGGTACAGTTGGAAGGAGTTTATCTTTCACAATATGTAACTGTTATCCGGAAATATTCGAAAGCTAAAATTGTGTTGCGCACTCAAAATGTTGAATTTGAAATCTGGGAGCGTGAAGCAAAATCGGGTTCATTGCTGAAAAAAAAATATTTGCAGCTGATGGCAAGGCGAATGAAGGAGTTTGAATTGAATAAGCTCAATCAATATGATGCAATTGTTCCTGTCAGTAATCGCGATGCTGAAACATTTCAAAAACTTGGATGCAAAATTCCAATGCAGGTATGCGAGCATGGAGTGGAAACGAACATTGTCACTCTGAGCTTGTCGAAGAACGAACAGTTTTCTGTCTTTCACATCGGAAGCATGGATTGGCGACCAAATCTTTTAGGTTTAGAATGGTTTCTTGAAAACTGCTGGCTAACAATATTGAAAGCAATTCCAGAAGCGAAATTGTATTTAGCAGGAAGAAACTTTCCGTATGATTGGAAGCAGAAGAAAATAAAAAATGTGGTGATGATTGGCGAAGTGGAAAATGCTTCATCATTTATTCAATCAAAGCAAGTAATGATTTGTCCATTGCATGTTGGTAGTGGAATAAGAGTGAAGTTGATGGAAGGCATGTCGTTTGGAAAGGCAATTGTATCTACAACTATTGGCGCAGAAGGATTACCGGTTGAGAATGGAAAAAATATTTTTATTGCAGATGAAGCTCCTGTATTTGCAAACTATGTGATTCAACTTTTATCAAATGTTGAACTGAGAAATAATTTTGAAACCGAAGCCAAAAAATTAGCAGAACAAAAATTTGATTACCGTGTTTTGGTTGGTGAGTTATTAAATTTTTATTCCGAAATTGTGAAATCATGAGCAGTTGCCTATACTTCCAACTATTATTCTGGATTCCGGTTGGGTTGCTTTTCTATTCTTATATTTTGTATCCGTTAATTCTTGAAATAATTTTTCGAACAAAAAGTAAAAGCAAACATCTTCCATCCTCAAGTTTCCAGCTTCCATCCATCAGTATTCTTATATCAATATTCAATGAAGAAAAAGTTATAGCTGAAAAAATTAAAAATATTTTCGACTGCGATTATCCAGAAGATAAACTGGAAATAATAATTGGTAACGATGCAAGTGACGATAAAACAGAAGAAATAATTAATGCTGTCACTCTGAGTTTGTGGAAGAGCGGGATTCCCGTTGACGGCAAAGTCCTTCGACAAGCTCAGGATGACAAACGCTTTGAACTCATAACCCGAAACT
>JAHEZG010000452.1 GCA_023251195.1 Chitinophagaceae bacterium
CCGTCATTCACATAAAACCGTACCGGATATTTTGAGTTGTCGTTCGGATATTCGTTACCTCCTGATGTAACGATTAAATCCATATCGCCATCGTGATCGAAATCAATGGCAGTACAAGCACCATCTTCAAATTGTTTATCACCATAAAAAATTGCCTGACCTGAACCTGCGAATGTGCCGTCGGCACTTTGAAAAAAAACGGAGGCAGATTTATCTTTTGCTCCACCTACAAAAAAATCTTCGAGTTTATCTCCATTAAAATCCGCCACACAAATGCACGGTCCCATTTGCGAAAAGCGATGTGGCAGCAGTGGCTCGAGTTTAAAATCTATGTATTGATTTTCGGTATAGGTATAATTCACTTTGGTTTCGGCGGTTACATCTTTAAAAAAAGTTTTAGTGATTGATGTATCATCAGTTGCAACAATTGCATCCGTATAATTTATGGTAGTGAGTTGATTGGCGGGAACATTTTTCAGTTGCTGCATTTTTCCATCGGGCCATGTAATGGTTAAATCAGCATTTGAATTATTTTCAATACCAATCAGAACTGTATTATCGTGCGATGAAAGATAACCCTTCATGGGATTGAACACTATGGTTTGATCTTTCAGATAAGCGGTGTGTGAAGTTATGGTGGTGCCTATGCCGTGAATATTTTTTTCAGGACCATTTAATTTCAACCGAACGGAATTGCCGAGTTGCATTTCGCGCGTGTTGTTTTTATACACGAATGCATAGTCGTTGGAATTATTTACTACAATTTCCAAATCGCCATCGTTATCTAAATCAGCATAGGCTGCACCGAAGCTTAAAGCATACTGATCCATGCCAGTGCTTTTTATTTCGCGTTTGAATTTTAAATCGCCATAATTTTTGAAGTAGCATTTCAACACTTTCACCTGCGGAATGGCAGAAAGTAATTTGGTAACATCTTCATCGCTCTTCACTTTTATCATTTCCTTTTTGATGGAATCCATTTTGAATTTTACATAATCCATGTCGGTGATATCGCGCATGTAACCGTTGGCGATGTATACATCCTTCCAGCCATCGTTATCAAAATCTGCCATCAACACGGCCCAGCTCCATTCGCTGAAAGCCATGCCGGTGAAGTAACTGATATCGGAATAAGTATTGTTTCCGTTGTTGAGTTGCAATACATTTTTTACATACTGGTAGCCGTAACCATACTTCACCACTTTATCAAACTCATCGTAGTTGTTTCCTCCTCGCAATTGTTTTTGTCGTTCGTTTCCTTCGGGCAGCATATCCACGGTTATTAAATCACTGAGGCCATCGTTATTGATATCGGCATAATCGCTTCCCATTGATGAGTATGAACCATGACCGAAAAATTTATCGTATTCATTCACAAACTTTCCATTGCCTTTATTGATGAAGAGATAATCAGGTTTCAGATAATCATTCGCCTGATAAATATCGGTGAGGCCATCGCCATTGAAATCCTGTAACACGGCGCTCAATCCGAAGGAGTGAGTCTCCAGGCCTGCCTCCTTTGTTTTGTTAAAATACTTTCCGTTTACATTTTCATAATACTGATCTGACTCGTATGGCGTGAGGGAATCCTTTACTGCTTCGAGCACTCCTTTACTGTTGTAAGCGAGATGAACAGTGCGCGCGAAGTCGAGATTGTATGGATGATTGAGTACGAGCAAATCGAGATCGCCATCGTTATCCAAATCATTGAAGTAGGCAGCCATTGAATAACCGGCATCGTCTATCCCATATTCTTTTGCTTTGTTAGTGAAGGTGCCATCCTTGTTGTTTTCGAATAAAATATTTTTCCGATACTGTGGTTCAGCTACAGATTGACAAACATAAATATCGAGCCAGCCATCGTTGTTAATATCAACCATGCATGTGCCGGTGTGGTAAGTGCCGGCGGCGGCAACACCTGCCTGTTCTGTTACATTTTTGAATTTTAAATTTCCCTGATTGAGATATAAACGACACTCATTCACATTCGAAGTAAAAAAAATATCGGGCAAGCCATCGTTGTTTACATCGCCAATGGCAACACCTGCACCATTGTAATAATATTCGTAGGATATGACATTAAGATTTTTTGTGTCGTTGATTACATTAATGAAATCAACACCGGTGGAATCGGGTGGGAGGAGGGTGAATAGAGTTGACTGCGCGAATATTTTCGAACACGAAAAAAGAATCACAAGCAATACAAATAATTTTTTTTTCATGTTCAAAAACAATGATGTTTTATTAATTGAAGTTTAAAAAATTATTTC
>JAHEZG010000453.1 GCA_023251195.1 Chitinophagaceae bacterium
TTTTATTTCTTTTGGTGGGGTCAATTGATTAATTACTTCAGGGAGTTGGAACAAATGTAATAAGAGAGATATTTTCTTTTCGAAAATTGAATATTGATGCAACTGTTACAGCAGATGATTTTATTGGAAAGACTTTGCGAGAACAGAACCGACTACAAGTCGGAATATTTTATACATCGCGGCTGCAAGCCAAACGGGAAAACCTGTTTTTTACTGCATGGGTTTTACTGAATAATATAATGTATCTGAATCCTTACATAGAGTATGATTCATGTTTTCCCAACCTGCATACCAAGGGTCGGGATAATAATTCAACTTATTTATTTCCCAATGAAATACTGCTTGCAACGATTTGATACTGTCATTCTCAAACACATCATACACTCTAAAGGTTGATAAGGACAAAGTAGTATCATGAAATGGTCCGGTAAAAAAATATTCTGGTTCAGTTCCGGTTGAAAATCCATATTGAATAGGTATTCTCTCAAAATAAAATGTGTCTGAAGAAGTAAATGATTCAGGAAAATGAAGGTGAACAAATCCTGTCATGATAGTATCGTTAGGAAATAAGTCATATTCACCGGGATTGACAGTCGAAAACTCTTGTGCCATACCTGGTAAAACTATTTTATACCAGTAACTGGTTGTAGAAGGCTCAAGCTCATTTCCCGGAGTTTGTCTTTTGAAAAAATATCTGCCATCGTTATCAGTATAATCAATCATGCTATCAGCAATTCCTCCGCCGAAGCAACCCATCCACTCACGGTAAAGGACAACTTTTTCATTTCGATAAACATCTCCGTTGCAATTTTTATAAACAATTCCAGAGATATAATTATCAATAGTTCCGGGAGCGAAATAAGGATCCTTTCTACACGAAATAAATAATGTGAGAAGAAATAATGATGGCAGGAAATATTTTTTATTCATTCGAATTAAATAGAAACTGATGAATGCGAAATTAATTGAACAATCCAGAACTTTTGGGGAATTTAGACTGAAACCTTCTCCTTAATCACTCCCAACTCTTTTCCAATTTTAGTAAAAGCAGCAATCATATAGTTATTGTGTTTGCATTCATATCAATAGTAAATTTTGCTCCTTCTAAAAAATCGAGACCAAGCAATCCGTTGTAGTCAGAGAAAATTCCGTGAGCCAGAAAATCATAAACCTGAATTTGAAATTTTTCTTTCTTCTGTCCGAGCGAAGCAAAACTTTTCATTTCAAAAACTTCTGTTTCAATAATTCCATTTGCAGTTTCAATTTCAACAGTACCAATGTTGTCTTTTAACTCGTAGCCGAGTAAGTACAATGCATTACTGTTTATTGTTGTGTTGGTCGCTCCTGTATCGAGCACCATATTCAATTCATACTTGCCGTCAATTTCAATGTTCACAATAATTAATCCGCTGCCCGGATCGCGCTCAAATTGAAAAGTCATTACTTAATACGATTGAAAATACCGGTAATTTTTCTGGTCGGCTTAAATGTTCCGGTAAATATCAAAGTGATTTTATCAAACGCTGAAGTTTTATCTCTGCCGATATAGCAAACTTCTTTTTGATCCTTGCTGTGATAAATCGGTATTCCTGAAAGCACATGAATCTTGCTGCCATCCATTACCGGATTGCCAAGCAGCACCCATTCATCAGGATACAGGTTTTTTATTTCGTTGATATTAATTGCTTGTGCCATTTGTTTTTTTCTCGTCTGCAAATTTACAATTTCTATTTCTGAACTTTTCCAAAGTAAAAAAAACTTTGGAAAAGTTAAACTGAAATCTTTTCCTTAATCACCCCCAACTCTTTTCCAATTTTAGTAAAAGCAGCAATGGCTTTATCGAGGTGGTGCTGTTCGTGCGCGGCGCTTATCTGCACACGAATGCGCGCATTGCCCTTCGCCACCACCGGAAAGAAAAACCCGATGGCATAAATGCCTTCGGGCAGCAGTCGCTCAGAAAACTTTTGCGCCAGCACTGCATCGTACAACATGATGGGCACAATGGGATGTTCGCCGGGCTTAATATCGAAACCCGCTTCTGTTATTTTTGTGCGGAAATATTTTGTGTTCGCTTCTAATTTATCACGCAGTGCAGTTGTTTCGCTCAGCATTTCCAGCACAGCAATGGAAGCACCTGTAATAGATGGTGCAAGTGCATTCGAAAACAAGTATGGTCGCGAACGCTGACGAAGCAATTCAATAATTTCTTTTTTACCAGAAGTGAAACCGCCCGATGCGCCGCCAAGCGCCTTGCCATAAGTGCCGGT
>JAHEZG010000161.1 GCA_023251195.1 Chitinophagaceae bacterium
GATTAATTTATCTCCTCCCACCGAACCCATTTCCGTTTATAATTCATACCAGTTACCGGTTGCGGTATTGGTTTTATTGTTATCCTCGTTTGCATTGTACCTGAAGTTCAAACAAAGCGAGCTGAAATTATTTTATCGTCGCATGCTGATTCTTATAAGCAGTTCAGCCATTGCAACATTTTTAATTGCATGGAAAGGAGAGTTAACTTACCCAACTTATGTAGCGCTTTTGTTTGCAGCCGTGTTTTCATTAATTGCCAATTTATACTACATGTTTACTGTATTAAAAGGCAAGCATCGTTTATACGGACCGGCATTAGCCCATTTTGGGTTTGGAATTTTTATGCTCGGAGTTTTAATTTCATCAGCAAACAAGCACACCATCAGTTTAAATTACCGTGGTGTTGATTACGGAAAAAATTTTAATGATTTGGAGTTGCACACCAATCAATACATGCCCAAGGACAGTCGCGAACAAATGGGAAATTACTTTGCTACCTACATTGGCGATTCAACCTCGGAACCAAATCATTATTACAAAGTTTTATTTGAGCGGATGGATACAATCGCCAATACGGTGAAAGAAAAATTCATCCTCTATCCGAATGCACAGATTAATCCGAAGATGGGTTTGATTTCGAGCCCTGATACAAGACATTATTGGGACCGTGATATTTATACACATGTAACCACTGTTCCTGAAATAAGTACTGAAGACGAATCGCAGGCTGATTTAAAGTTTTCAGAACATCAGATTGCAAAAGGCGATACCATATATACCAGTAAAAGTTATGTGGTGCTGGAGCAAGTTGAAAAAGTGGATCATAGTGATAAAGTTAAATTGGTTGAAGGTGACTTATGTGTTGGAGCAAAATTGCATGTGTTTACTTTAACCGGTAAAGATTACAGGGTTGAACCGCTTTATTTAATACAAGGCGGTGCCGCCTTGCCCATCAATGAAAAACTGGAGGAGTTAGGATTGGTATTTCGTTTAACTAAAATTCTGCCTGAACAAAACAAAGTGCAAATTGAAATTGCTGAAGTAAAACCTGAACAACAATACATTGTAATGAAAGCCATGGTGTTTCCATTCATTAACCTGGTTTGGCTTGGAATTATTTTAACTGTTGCCGGATTTTTAGTGAGTTTGTTTCGCGTATTTAAAAAGAAGAAATCAGTTAGCACTTAGCATTTAGCTGTTAGCTTTTAGCAAAGCCTGATACATATTTGCACCGGAATGAAATCAAAGCCTGCAACTGAAATAAAAAAAGTTAGGATGTATAAGATTGCAATTATCGGATATGGTAATCTGGGTTTTCATTTAGTAAATCATTTATCGGAAGCCGGGCATACCATCACGCAGGTTTTTACCAGAGATAAATCCAAAACGAGAATTTCAAAATATAAAATTGATTTCATTGATGATTTGAGTTTGTTGAATGCCGATGCTGAAGTCTATTTTCTTCCTGTGAAAGATGATGCATTGAATGAAGTTGCCAAACAACTTTCGTTAAAAGGAAAAATTGTTGCGCACTGTTCTGCGAGTGTAGAGATGAAAATTTTGAAAAACTGTTCTGAAAACTTCGGCGTTTTTTATCCGCTTCAATCTTTTTCAAGAGATGTGGAAGTTGATTTTAAAAACATTCCGATATTGATTGAAGGAGTGAATAAAAAAACAATTTCAGTATTTAAAGAAATTGCTTCCTCCCTTTCGGATGAAGTGATTGAAGTAAATCAAAAACAACGATTGGCGGTTCATGTAGCAGCAGTTTTTGCAAATAATTTTTCCAATTATTTATTTACTGTAGCCGAAGAGATACTGAAACATGAAAATATTTCTTATAAAATTCTGTTGCCATTAATTGAAGAAACCGTTCGGAAAGTAAAAGAACAAGCACCATCGAAAAGTCAAACCGGCCCGGCAAAAAGAGAAGACGATAAAACCATTCAGAAACATTTAAAATTTCTTTCGGATAAAAAGGAACTAAAAAATTTGTACTCAGTCATTACCGAACAGATAAAATCAAAAAAATAAATTCACAGTCACTAAAAACAACGCTGTCACTCTGAGCCTGTCGAAGAGTGGAAAATGCAATTGCGCATCCTTCAACAGACTCAGGATGCCATTACAAAACAATTGGACTAATAAACTAATGAACCAATAAACCAACCAATGGCCAACCATCCCTTCCTTTCAAAACTAAAAACAGTAAAAGCCATTGCAATGGATGTGGATGGTGTGTTAACCGATGGTTCATTAATTATAAATGAAGATGGATCAGAATTGAGAACCATGAATATTCGCGACGGATATGCCATACAACTTGCAGCAAAAAAAAATTTTGAATTGTGTGTGATAACCGGAGGAAATTCAGAAGGAGTTAAAATCAGAATGCACAAACTCGGTGTGCAAACAATTTTTGCAGGCATATCGAACAAGAAGGATGCATTCCTGCACTGGCTTCAACAAAAAAACCTGAAGCATGAAGAAGTGATTTACATCGGTGACGATATGATGGATATTGAAGTAATGAAACTGGCGGGAATAAAATGTTGCCCTGCTGATGCATGCAATGAAATTGTTTCTCTGTGCGAATATGTTTCGCCGTTTAACGGAGGAAAGGGTTGTGTGCGAGATGTATTTGAAAAAACTTTGAAGCTGCAAGGGAAGTGGGAGTAATTTGAGCTACTGGCTTTTAGACATTAGCTGCTAGCTTGTTTGTCGTCAAGAAAAAAAATAAATCAAAATGCTAATAGCTAATAGCTAATTGCTAAGCGCTAATTGCTTCTTCCACCTGCGGTGACTCCATAACCAATTCGAGGGTTGATTTTTAATATCCCTCTCTAGCTTTTCAGCGAATGATTGCATGATAAAATTTTCTGGTGCTGTTGATGGTTCCTCTGAAATAATTTCGAAACGATACAAATAAAAACCCCGCTTTAATTTTCGAGTGCTGGCATATAACACAGGAAGATTGAGTTTGCGCGCCAGCTTTTCTGCTCCGTTAAAAAAATAAGTTTCCTGATTTAAAAAAATGGTTTTGTAAGCCTGTTGGTTAGAAGGAGTTTGATCGGCAAGAAATGCGGTAGCGGTTTGCTCCAGTTTATTTGCGATTAAATATCGCGCTATGTTTTTTTCGCTGATAGGCAGGCAGCCGAATCGTGAACGCAAATCAAAAATCATTTTATCCATTGCCTTATTGTGCAACGGCCGATAAATAACCTGCGCATCATAATTCGCAGTCAGTCCCATCATCAATCCATTCCATTCCCAGTTGCTGGTATGCCCGAGTAATACAATTACACTTCTGCGTTCATCAGCATAGCGGTTAAAGTCAGGAAGATTTACAATTCGTATTCTCTTTTTCAAATCCTGTTTCGAAATCCGGAAGCCCTTAATGCTTTCCACCATCAAATCACTCATGTGTCGGTAATAATCGCGACGGATAATTTCAAGCTCTTCATTTGATTTTTCAGGAAAACTGTTTTTCAGATTTTCAATAATCACCTGCCTTCTGTATCGGAAAATGTAATGCAATAGAAAAGCAATTACACCCGACTTCAGATATAAAATTCCCAATGGTAATCGTGATGCTATGGAAAAATAAATGCGCAGCAATTGTCAGTTGATTTCTTGTTCAGTGTAAATGTAATGACTCTTGGCAAATGAAAATATAACGGTGTCATTTCAAAAATTGTTTTGAAATGCTGATATCAATCTTGTTGAAGTTCCGTGGTTGATTATTATTTTGTGAAACACAAAGTAATTCAACTTTTAAATTTATTCATTGCGTTACAAACATTTTATTTTTGATTTAGATGGAACATTGAGTAATCCATCTGCTGGTATCTGCAATGGATTCCGATATGCATTCAATCAATTGGATATTTCACTGGCTCCCGATTTTGATTTTAAACCCTTTATCGGATTACCGCTGCAGCAATCATTGAAAGCAAATTTTTTTCGGGATGATGAAAGGAAATTGTGGGAAGCAGTGAATTTGTTTCGGGAGTATTATTCGCAAAAAGGTTTGTTTGAAAATTATTTATATGATGGAGTTATTGAGATGCTGGAGAAATTGAAATCGGAAAACGCAACTATGTATGTGGCCACCAATAAACCTCAACCGTTTGCAATTGAAATTCTCCGGCACTTTAAAATTCAACAATATTTTAAAACCATAAAAGGAATCAACCCTGAAATGAAAGAAGCGAATAAAGAAGAGTTGGTAAAAGAAATTCTGTTGCAGAACAAAATCAAAAACACAACCGAAGTTGTTTTGATTGGCGATACGAGGTATGATATTTTATGTGGTCGCTTTTTTAATATAGATACTGTTTCTGTCGGGTATGGTTTTGGAACCGAGGCTGATTTACTTTATCACAAACCAACCCGTCATGTTTATTCAGTGCCTGAATTGCAGGAGTATTTAACAACCGTGCAATCACATGTGGCTTTATAATCCGGTAATTTTTTTTTACCGGATTCTCATACTGCTCGCTTCAGCTTTTGTACCGAAAGCAAAAAAGCTAAACCGAGCATACAAGGTTTGGGAAAAGGAACTATCGAAGCAAATAAATAATGATTGTCAGTGGATTTGGTTTCACTGTTCGTCATCAGGCGAATTTGAGGATGGAAGAATGGTGCTGGAAGCGTTGAGAATAAAATTTCATCATCATAAATTCCTGCTCACTTTTTTTTCATCAACCGGCTACGAAGCATTTAAAAATACCGCTGTTGCCGATGCAGTTTCGTACTTGCCAATAGATACTCACGCAAATGCCGCAAAATTTCTTGAAATTGTAAAGCCACAACTCGCAATATTTTCTAGAAATGATATCTGGGCAAATTATTTAACGCAGCTGCAACAGCAAAAAATTCCGAGTGTATTAATTGCATTTCAGTTTTCGGAGAAATCAAATTTTTTAAAATTCCCGGTCCGGAAATTTTATAAAAAGCTCTTTAATAAATTCGATTTCATTTTTGTTCAGAATGCTGAAACAGCAAAGCTATTGGTAAACAGATTTCATTTTTTAAAAACAATTGTTGCAGGAAATCCTCGCATTGACAGAATAGTTGAACGGCATAAAATCAAAACCGAATATCCGGCATTGCGCAAATTTTCTGAATTATCTTTTTGTGTAATTGCCGGAAGCATGGTGAAACAGGAGCAGCAAATTATTATTGAAACCGTTTTGAAATTAATTGACTTGCCTATTCATTGGATATTGGTTCCGCATGAAATAAATAATGCAGATTTTATAAAAGCAAAATCTAAACTTGAAAACAGAATGATTGCTTACAGTGACATTGAAAATTTAAATTCAAATCATAAAGTTGTTTGGATAAATGCAGTAGGAATTCTTCCTGATCTTTATCAATTCGCGCAGGTTGCTTTTATCGGGGGCGGATTCAGCCGCATGGGAATTCATAACATACTTGAACCTGCTGTTCATGGTTGTTCAATTTGTTTCGGGCCAAACCATCGGGGTTACCTGGAAGCAATTGATTTATTAAAAATGAAAAGCGCCATAATAATTTTAAGTGCTGACGAATTTGAAAAGTGGATTTTAAAAAATTATAAAAATCAATCAGAAGTAAATGTTGAAGGTGATAAAAACAGAAATTATGTTTTTACAAATATTGGCGCTACCCGCATTATTGTGAATGAATTAAGCAAAAGTTATTTCAAAAATTAAGTTGCTTCAAATACCTCAGGAAATAAATTCTTGTTGCGATGAATCAATTCAGCCAATCTGAAATCATTTTCATAGTCAATATCCATGCACTCAATTTTATCCATTTCAAATAATTGTGGCCGCAAACCCACTCTGCTGTTTCCTGCATCAACAAATGATTTTCGGGAGAAAATAAACAGGTTGCTGTTTTCTTCATACACCGGTTGCATATCCTGTGTTCGCTGCATTTTTGTGTTCGTGTGATTGATAGCTTTTCCATCAGCAGCATACAATCGGTTTGAAATTTTTGTCACACTTAACAAACTATCATATTCAGAAAGCGATGCTTCATACAATTGAATTGCGCTGTTGATTGTTTTTAAACTTAACATTGGGTTGGTGGCATGTGTTTGTAAAAAACAATCGCAAGTAGTTTGATTGATATCGTATGCAATTAAACTATTCATTGTTACCAAGTCGCCGCATAATTCAATTGGTCTGTCAATCACTTTTCCTTTTGAAATTTGCTGAAGAATAAAATCAGCCACTTCAGTACTATCTGAATTCACTAAAATTTCTGAAATGAATTCGCACTGCTGCAATGTTTCCATCATCCAATGAAAAAGAGGTTTGCCATTAAAGAGCCTGAAGTTTTTATCCGGAACACGCTCCGAATTTTTTTTAACCGGAATTAATGCTGTGAGATTCATAAATTGATTTGGCAAACGAATGTATAAAATTCAAACGCTGATTTATCAATAGAAAGAAAGCAATGAGTAATACGAAAAGTTAAATTAAAGTTGATACAGCCGGCAATAAGTTTTCATCTCTAATTTTATTGCACAACAAACTTAAAATTCCTAACCTCACTCTTAGTTCTCACTTGTAACAGGTACATGCCTTGCGCATACGCGGTTTGTTCAGTAAAATGATTTTCTCCGGCGCGGAGTGAAATGTTTTTGCTTGAAACGAGTTGCCCCTGCATATTGTAAATTAATAACTCAGCGGTTGTGCTGCGAGAGATTAAAATATTTACTGCAATACTGTTTTCATTCAGCGAACTAACTGACACCTGATAACTGTTCACTGATAACTGTTCACTGATTCCTGTTGTTGTATCCAACTGCTCACAATTAACAGTTACAAGATAATGATAAAACACACTTGTATCTTCATAGCACCGTAGTGGCCCTTCAGTGTTGTAATAATTTATCGGTTGTGGAAGCATTGAACCCATACCACCAACCAATTGCACATACCCATCATTGCCAAAACACCAACCATCAAGTGGAGTGCTCCAAACTCTTTTGCAGCTAGTGCCTTGTACATTTAGTTGAGTGATGCTATCCACTACCACTCTGAAGGTAGTATCTGCGACGGTTTGTGGCTGTGGCGTGTAGTAAGTAAGCGTATCTCCAATGCTTACATTAAAATTATACAGCGGCACAAACCTGCCACGGTAATTATTGTAATACATTACCCTGCTTGTATCTCCGAACACATACAGCGGTTGCAGTGGAGTTACAGTGCTGTCGTGCTCGTGTTGCTCTCCTGTAATTTTGCGGCAGTTATAGCCGTAGTAGTTAGCGGTGTGCATGATAAAAGTATCTCTTGTTACCTCGTAATAAGTGTATGCACTGTTTGCTATTCCGGCATTATTATCTGAGCTATTGTACCACCACTTTGTACCAACAGTTGCAAAACTTGAAAAGCTGTTATCTACAAACTTGGCTAAATTTTTTGCGGGGATATATCCTATGTTTTTAAATGAACCACCAATGAATATAGTATCGTTAAATAATCCGTAGGCAGCAAAATATTGAAATGGAGGATAATTATAATTATAACTTAAACTATCAGAGCTATAAGTTGCGAATCCATACCAATTATTATTAAAATTCATTATTTGGCCAAAAAAATATAATTTACCATGATAAACTGGCCCCCCACCACCAACACTTTTTATTCCAGAAATTTGTTGCCAGAAACTTCCGTTAAATAATGCAATATTTTTACTTGCAGTGCCATTTACAGAATCAATGTTACCAAAACCAACAAACTTATTATCGTATAATCTTATTGCTTGTATACCTGGAATTGATGCCCCCCAAACAATTCCTGTTTGATTAACAGGTTGCCATGTTACTCCATCCCACCAGCATATATACTTGCAGTCGGGGTTGCCATTCATTGCCGTAAATAATCCACTGCAATACAAGTAGCCGTTGTAAAATTCAAGATCGGTTGGTCCAGCCCCACCACTTGTGGTTCCAATCAAAGTTAAAATTCCATTCGGAGCTAGACAAAAAATCTCTTCCAAATCATTATAATAAATAGTATCATTTCGTGATGCCATTGCATCTGTTCCCAATGTTGAGCATTGCGTATACACACAATTGGTTCTGATTAAACTGTCAATACTTGAAAAATCCTCATTGCTATCTTCAATAGCAATTTGCCCCGATTCATTAGTACAGCCTAATTTATAATAAGTAGTTTGATTTCCACCATTAATAACTGATTCGAGACTATTATTTCTGTATGCATAGGCATAAGATTTCATTGAGCTATCGTTCACGAATAGATACAAATAATTATGAATTGTATCACTTATAATTAAGTTGCAACTAAACATGGTGTCTGTAGTTTCATTAAAGAGAGGAATGAAGTACTGTGCTTTACTCTCAAATGAAAAAAATAAAGTAATCAATAGAAATGTTTTTTTCATGGTTTTGAAATTATCAGTTTAAAATAAGAACTCCTTAAGTTATTTCTAAAACAGAGCAGGTAAACACCATCAGAAATATTTTCAGGCAACCGGACAGAAACAGATTGCTCAGCAGACAAATCAAATTCTCCATTTAAATATTTTCGCC
>JAHEZG010000162.1 GCA_023251195.1 Chitinophagaceae bacterium
TTCCAGAGTTGATTAAAAGATTTTTTCGCTATTACCGGCATTTCTCTTTTTGCTCCCCAGGTTTTTTTGAATAATAATCTCATCATAAAATTTTTTATTCCGGCACCACCTGTGTTGGTTAATTTTCTGCTCAGCATTGCACGCTTCCAAATCATCCAGCCAAATTTTTCGCTCTTGTTATAGAATCCCTGATTCACTGCATCTTTCCGGTTCATCACTAACAAATTGTGCAGTTCAATTTTCATGGGGCACACTTCAGTACAGTTTCCGCAGAGCGATGATGCTCCGCTTAAGTGTTTGAAATCTTCCATGCCTTTGAAGTGCGGAGTAATCACACTTCCGATTGGGCCGCTGTAAGTTGTTTGGTAACTGAAGCCGCCAATGTTTTTATAAACCGGACATGCATTTAAACACGCGCCGCAACGGATGCAATACAATGCCTGGCGCTGTTCTGCTTCGGCTAATAAATTAGTTCGACCATTATCCATCAGTATCACAATCATTTCTTCGGGGCCGTCAATTTCTCCTTCTTGTTTTGGTCCGGTGAAAATGGTGTTGTAAACTGTTACCTGCTGACCGGTGCCGAATGTGGAGAGCAGCGGAAGAAATAAATGCAAATCATTTACCGATGGAATTACTTTTTCAATTCCGACAATAACAATGTGAACTTTTGGAAATGTAACGGTGAGTCGTGCGTTGCCTTCGTTTTCTAAAACCAACACACCACCAATATCGGGCAGAATAAAATTTGCTCCGGTGATGCCGACATCTGCCTTGGTGTATTTATCGCGCAGAATTTTTCGCGCCACCATGGTTAGTTGTTCGGGTGTGCTGTTGAGTGGTGTGCCGTGATGTTCGTGAAAAACTTTTGCTACATCTTCCTTGCTCTTGTGCATGGCGGGTGTAACAATGTGAAACGGCGGCTGCTTATCCATCTGCTGTATGTATTCGCCCAAATCAGTTTCCACTACTTCCACTCCCATCTTTTCTAAAAAACTATTGAGGTGAACTTCTTCGGTGGTCATTGATTTTGATTTCACCACACTCTTGGCTTCCACGCGCTGCATCACTGATGCAATTTCAGCTAATGCTTCTTCGGCAGTTTCGGCCCACACTACTTTGCCTCCGCGCTTTGTAAAATTTGATTCGAACTCCAATAAATATTTATCGAGGTTCTCCATTGCTTTCCACTTCAGGTTCTTGGCGCGCATTTTCGCACTCTCAATATCTTCGTACTGCTGTTTTCCTTTCACCACGGTATCGGCATACTTGCCAATGTTCCAGCTGAGCTTGCGGTGCATCTCTTTATCAAATGCAGTTTCCTTCACTGCTTCTTTAAAGGAATCGAAAGTTTTTTCTGACATTAATAGTTTGTTATTGAATGTGTGATGGCGAATTTAATATTCAATTATTCTTTTTGCTTCGTTTCTTTTGGGGTTGTCAGTGATTGGTTGTGCATTGGGAGTTTTTTTTAACTAAGAGTTATAGGAGTTATAAAAAGGAGTTACAGGAGTTTTAATTTTTACATTTGGGTTCTATGAAAAACATTTTCATTTTTTTATTCGCAGTCATTTTCTCATCATCTGCTTATGCTACTCACCAAAGAGGTATTGATATTACTATTGTGCAAGACTCAACAAACTCATTGAAGTTTTTTGCAACTGTTACAATAACTGTTAAAGTATTATCAATTAGTGCTCAGGATTCATTAGTAATTAAATGGGGAGATGGTAATGCTGATACAATTCCGTTATTTGATACATTAGGTGTTTCAACTAATGAAACAGAATTTAGGTATAAAGGAAATCATGTTTATCAAAATGTTCCGCCTGATAGTATTGTTTATGTTTCAGTTCAAGATTTAAACAGAATAGCAGATCTGGTAAATGTTTCAAACTCAGTAAATGAACCATGGTATGTAGAAACAGCATTGAATCTGAAACAACTTCAATACACAACCGGAAATTCTACTGCAAGATTTTTATCAAACATGGTTCTGAATCCAATTGCAAATCAGATTTTTATTTTTGATTTACAACCAAACGATACTGATGGTGATAGTTTTTATGTTGAATTAACAACTCCTTTAGTCAGTCACTATCAGACAGTAGGTATTTATACAAATCCAAATGAAATAGGTGGAACGGTTGGATCTCAAATCTTTTCAGTTAACTCTTCAACAGGAGAATTAATTTGGGATAAACCTCAGACATGTGCAACTTATGTTGCTGATTTTAAAATTTCAGAATATAGAAATGGGAAATTTTTGAGTTCAACTTTAAGAGATAATAATATGATTGTACAATGTGTTGGTAGCAGTAACGACTTGGGAAAATTTTATACTACTTCTATTTCCCCCAACCCAACCGATGGAAATTTCACCATCACATCATCAGCCACCATTCAACAAATTGAAATCATAAATTTATTAGGCGAAAAAATTTATTCGCTCCGGTGTAATACTTCAACACAAACTATGCACCTCTCGTCGCTCAGCAAGGGAGTTTATTTCATCAGTATAAAAACTGCTGTTGGGTTGGCGATGAAGAAGGTGGTGGTGGAATAAAACACGAGGCTTTAACTTTTCCAAAGTTCAAAACTTTGGAAAAGTTGTTCGCTAAAAAAGAACCTTAATAGAAAAATTAAATACTACATCAACAACCTTATTTATAAGCTTAGAAAATCGCTGCTCATTGTTTTGTCTCAGCAGGGTTACACGAAGTGAACCCTGCGTGTCAGACGCAGGGTTATGAAGACAGTAACACTGCTGAGACATAATTGAAAGATTGATTATTAGGTTGCAGCTATTGACTTACATTTAAAGTCAACTTAACAAACCATTGTGCCATGAGAAAACTAATGCTGATTTTTTTAGTGAGTGCTATTGTCGTTTTAGCGAGTTGGAAAAAACCTTCAGTTACCCAATCAATAAATCCATTGCTTGGTGATATTAGCTTTATAAATAAGTTCGGGCACAATCCTGATGCAACAACAGATGATAATCTAAGAATTAAAACTCATCTGGAGTTTGTAGAAAATCTGTTGCGGAAAAAAAATATTTCAAATCTTCCGGCTTCAGAAAAAATAAAAAGGAATCATCTGTTGGATTTGCTTCACCAATATTGGACAGCAGGAATTTTTCCGCGCAATTATGAATATGCAACTGAGCGCAAACCATGCTTCATAGATAAAGACGCACGAATTTGTGCGGTAGGTTATTTAGTGGAACAAACAGCAGGAAGGCAGGTTGCCGAACAAATCAACAGCAAGCATAAGTATGAAAAGATTAATGAAATGAATGATGCCGCAGTTGCAGAGTGGATTGCTAACAGCGGACTTACAAAGGAAGAATGTGCGATGATTCAACCTATGTATGGAGCCCCACCAAGTTATAATTACAATTACATTTCACCTTTGTATGGAATTAGTTCAAGTGTTTTGAGCGGAATAAATATTTCCTTCAATACAATTAACGGAATTCAGATTTCAAGGGGAACAACAAATGCCACGGTACCTGAAATCGGACTCATCACGGGCGCCGGTCAACTTGCGCTTGGTATATTCAATTTACCAAAAGAAGATAAAGGCGGAATGTATTTATATACAAATGAAAGTCAGAAAGTTTTGTCAATGTTGAACATCGGGCTCGGAACCACCACCCTGATTTTAAGCACATGGAATTCCATCGCGAACACTAAACCAAAAAATAAAACCACCGCTTGGAATATTTATAACTTTCAATCTCGCGACAATAAGATTGGTTTAGCATTCTCTTTAACAAGAAGGTTTTGATTTCTCCGCCGTTATTGGTTGCCAGACCAACAACCCAATTTTAAAACTGTTACACTAACGCTGCTTTAACTTTTCCAAAGTTCAAAACTTTGGAAAAGTTATTCGCTAAAAAAGAACCTTACTCCCCCGCCGTGTCTCTCTTCAGCCAGGGAATATGCCTTGCGAGGACACGGTGGTTCAAGCGCTCAAACCACCGTGTCCTTGCACAACTCAAGGCACATCGCGGAGAGACACGGCGGGGGAGGAAAGTATATTATTTCCGCTTCTTCTTCACGCTGAGTTCAAGAGCCGGATTCCAAAACAGTTTTTCGAAGTTTTGGATTTTATCATCCACTACTTCCACTCCTTCTGCCTGTAAAAGTTCTTCCATTAAAGTTGGCGTGGCAAAATGATTTTTTCCGGTGAGCAATCCATTACGGTTTACAACACGATGCGCCGGAATAGGCGGAACCAATATGTGACTGCTGTTCATTGCCCAACCAACTGTGCGGGCGCTTAATCCGGTGCCGAGATAATTTGCAATCGCACCATAATTAGTCACACGACCACGCGGAATTTTTTTTACAACAGCAAACACTTTTTCAAAAAAATTCTCCTTATCAAATTTCGGAGATTTGTTTTTGCGGAGCGAAGGTGGAAGCATTTAATACAGCTTTTAGAAGTTAGCTATTAGCCATTAGGATTTGACATACTATTTTTTAAAACCTAAAAGCTAATTGCTAAAAGCTAGTAGCTTAATTCCCCATGTCGCTCAAAAATTTCAGGCGCATGAGTTTTAGTTCTTCGTTTGTATAATTTTCTTCTCCCAATTCTTCCATGGCATCATCAAACGAATCACTCTCGGCAGTGCGGAAATATTCTATTACTTCTTCCTGCCGCTCCTGTTCCATCATATCGTTGATGTAGTAATTCAGATTGAGTTTGGTGCCTGATAAAATAATGGTTTCCATTTCCTGCAACACATCATCGAGCTTCAATCCCTTACCTCGTGCAATCTGTTCGAATGGAATTTTTTTATCAATGTTCTGAATTATATAAATTTTCATGGCGCTTTTGTTCACCACCGATTTTACCACCACATCACTTGGTTTATCAATATCATGGTCTTCCACATACTGCGCAATCATCTCCACAAACTGTTCGCCGTATCGTTCGGCTTTTCCCTTGCTCACACCACTGATGTTTGCCAGCTCTTCCATGGTTGTTGGATACTGAGTTGACATATCAATTAATGATGGCTCCTGAAAAATTACAAAGTGCGGAAGGTTGTTTGCCTTGCCCACTTCCTTGGTTAAATCTTTCAGCATTTTGAAAAGCACAGGGTCAAGCGCCGCAGCACCGCCTCCACCTTCATCATCATTAGTAGCACCCAATCCTTCAAAATCATGATTGAGCGAAACCATAATTTTGGTAGGCTTCTTTAAAAATGCTTTTCCTTTTTCACTCAAGGCTATCACACCATAATTCTCAATGTCTTTGATAATAAAATTATTGATGAGCGCCTGCCGAACTATACTGTTCCAGAAGTGGTCGTCCTTTTCTTTTCCTATTCCAAAAACTTTTAATTTATCATGGTGATAATTTGCAACCTCCTGATTTTTTGCTCCGATTAAAATATTTACGATGTATGGAATGGTGAAACTCTCCTTAATACCTTTTACAGTTTCAAGCACTGCCGAAATAAATTTCATTCCGTCAATCTGTTCTTTCGGATGTATGCAGTTATCGCAATTGCCGCAATTGGCATCGGGCAATTCCTCTCCGAAATAATGCAGAATAAATTTCCGGCGACAAACAGAAGTTTCAGCATACGCCATGGTTTCTACTAACAAATGCCCGCCAAATTCGCGCTCCGAACTTCCTTTGTCGCGCATAAATTTTTCGAGTTTCTGAATATCCATGTAATTATAATAGGCAATGCAATTTCCTTCCAATCCATCGCGACCGGCACGCCCTGTTTCCTGATAATAATTTTCTATACTCTTCGGAATATTGTAGTGCATCACAAACCGTACATCGGGTTTATCTATTCCCATTCCGAATGCAATGGTTGCCACAATCACATGTATGTCTTCATTAATAAACTGGTCTTGCCGTTCCGCTCGAAGGTGCGCTTCCAATCCTGCATGATAGGCAACTGCTAAAATTCCATTCACCTGCAAGGTCTCTGCAATTTCTTCGGTTGATTTTCGGCTGAGAGTATAAATGATTCCCGACTTGCCTTCGTTTTGTTTAATGAATTTGATAATGTTTTTCATCACCACATCCTTCGGCCCCTTTGGTCGAACTTCATAATACAAGTTCGGTCGGTTAAATGAACTGATAAAAATATTAGGCTTCTCCATGCCCATTGTTTTCACAATATCCAACTGAACTTTGGGTGTAGCAGTTGCGGTCAATGCAATGATTGGAATTTTATGGTCAATGGCTTCCACCACCGCTTTAATTCGGCGATAATCCGGCCGGAAATCATGCCCCCATTCTGAAATGCAATGCGCCTCATCCACCGCGATAAACGAAATATTTATCTCTGAGAAAAATTTAATGTTCACATCCTTTCCCAATGTTTCAGGTGCCACATACAGCATTTTTGTTTTACCATCAGTGATATCCTGCTTTACTTGCTTGGCCTGCATTTTCGATAACGATGAATTCAGAAAATGCGCAACATGGTCTTTATCGCTGTACGAACGAATCTGGTCGACCTGATTTTTCATCAGGGCAATAAGCGGCGAAATAATAATTGCCGTTCCTTCACTCATGAGTGCCGGCAACTGGTAGCACAATGACTTGCCGCCACCGGTAGGCATAATCACAAATGTGTCGTTGCCTTCCAGTAAACTGTGAATTATTTTTTCCTGATTACCCTTGAATTTTGTAAAGCCGAAATGATCTTTCAGCGCTTTGGTTAAGTTTACTTTTTCTTTAACCGTACTTTCTTTTGTTTTCATTTATATTTTTTTGTCCCCCGATTTTCCCCACATCCAAAGTAATAAAGATTATCACAATGTTAGTTAATTTTTTATGTAAGGATGTTTTCTTATTGTTACCTGATACTTTTTTATTTTCTTAAACCAATGTTCGTGACTGTTATTTTTACTTTTACAGCTTTTAACAAACAGATAAATCATTTTTGAAATTGCTTTTGACAGACAAAAAAATAATTGAATCGGCTCAACGGACCTTTACAATTGAAGCTGATGCCATCAGAAAGCTGAGCAAATATCTGAACCGGGATTTTATTCTCACAGTAAAAAAAATATTTTCTTCAAGAGGAAGAGTAGTAATAACCGGAATTGGCAAAAGCGCCATTGTTTCACAAAAAATTGTGGCCACATTTAATTCAACAGGCACACCTGCTTTATATATGCATGCAGCTGATGCCATTCATGGCGATTTGGGAATGATTCAAAAAGACGATGTGATTATCTGCATATCGAAAAGCGGTGAGAGCGCCGAGATTAAAGTATTGATTCCGCTTCTAAAACATTCCAAAAACTATCTAATTGGTATGGTTGGAAATGAAAAATCTTTTCTGGCAAAAAATGCCGATACAATTTTAAATACCACCATTGAACAGGAAGCTTGTGCCAACAATCTTGCACCAACCACCAGCACCACCGCACAAATGGCAATGGGCGATGCATTGGCCGTTTGCTTGCAGGAAATGCGCGGCTTCAGTTCAAAAGATTTTGCGCGTGTTCACCCGGGCGGTGCACTGGGTAAAAAATTATATTTAAAAGTAGATGACCTTTCGGCTCAGCACACCAAACCAATGGTAATTGAAGGTGATGGCATCAGTAAAGTAATTGTAGCAATGACCGCCGGAAGATTGGGGGCAACTGCTGTTTTAGATAAGAAAGGAAAACTGAAAGGAATAATTACAGATGGCGATTTGAGAAGAATGATTGAAAAAAATGCAGACTACAATAAATTAACTGCGGCTGAGGTAATGAGTAAAAAACCGAAAACCATTCAGATGGATGAGCTGGCAGTAAATGCTTTACAACTGATGCGAGAAAAAAACATTACTCAAATCATTGTGATGAACAAACAGAAATACCAAGGCATGATGCATGTTCATGATTTATTGCGCGAAGGCCTGCTTTAAATCATGACTATGTTAACCGATTATTTTTTTCTTTGCAAAAGCAAAACAACTGAATGCCCACCCACGATTATGTGTTGATTATGGCCGGCGGAATCGGAAGCCGATTCTGGCCGTTGAGTAAGAATAAAAAACCCAAGCAGTTTTTAGATGTGCTGGGCACAGGTAAAACATTGTTGCAGCAAACTTTTGAACGGTTTGAAGAAATTGTTCCGGCTGAAAATATTTTTGTGGTAACCAATGATGCCTATAACGGATTTGTAACCGAACAATTACCGAAGTTAAAACCAACCAATATTCTTTTAGAGCCTGCCAGAAAAAATACTGCGCCATGTGTGGCCTATGCAGCTCATAAAATTTCTGCTCTTCATCCCACAGCTAATTTAATTATTGCTCCATCCGACCACATTATACTAAACGAAAAAATGTTTGGTGAGGTGATGGATAAAGCAAAAACCATTGCCTCGCACAAAGATGTTTTACTCACCCTTGGAATACTGCCAACCCGACCTGATACCGGTTACGGATACATACAATTTATTGAAGGCAATGAGGAGAACGGCGCGCATAAAGTGAAAACATTTGTAGAAAAACCAACACTTGAAATTGCAAAAACATTTTTC
>JAHEZG010000163.1:0-4767 GCA_023251195.1 Chitinophagaceae bacterium
GGAACATGCAATTGTGCTTCTGGTTTTGAAGGAACTGATTGCAGTACTGAGAACAGAACTAAATTTAAAGGTGCCTGGACAGCACAAGATGGTTGCAGCCTTTCAGGTTCTGCATCGTATGGTGTAAGTGTTACATCAGGATCAGGAATATTTGATGTTAAGATCACTAATGTTTGGAATAGCTTCGTAAATGTTGTTAATGCAACAATCAGCGGAACTACAATTACAATTCCAACTCAGGAACCTGATAATGATGGATTCAGAGTAAGCGGTACAGGAACAATCAGTGCTGATGGACATACCATTACATGGAGCTACACTGTAACAGACACAGGTTCTGGATTTTCTGATGTTTGCACATCAACTTGGACAAACTAAGATTTTTTAAATAATTAAAATGAAAAAGAGGCTGTCTCAAAAGGACAGCCTTTTTTTTATTTTTTCTATAGTGTATCGTCCAGATATAAGTTGACACTAATTAATACAAACAAGGGGCAGTGAACGCATATAGTAAAAACAAAACTGACTCAACGCGATTTTAGTTTACTGATCAAATTACAAGTAATACAAGAAGTTGAAAAAAGCGAGCTGACTTTTAAGGAAGCGCAACACATGTAATACATACCGGGGGGTCGAATCACCGTATTGGTATACTTAAAACACAAGGTTCTTTAGATTGGAATTCGAAATATCCAATGATAGAATCAAGCAACGGCTTAGTAAAAAATACTCGAGATAGAAAGGAAGCTCAATCGATTAAATGATTAGAAAATTATTTTAAACCAAATCATTGATATCGCAGATGAACAATTGCGTACTGCTATCAGAAAAAAGAATTTTGCTTTTTTTTCGCAAGCCTCCAAACAATAAAGCCCGGATACTTCAGTGTCAAACAAATCATGAATAGCAGGTAGCAGCATTAAAAATGGCTATTGAGTGACGGATAAATCCAGGCAATAATTATTTTAATTCATCATACTGATACACAAGTCAAAATCCAACTAAAAAAAATCCTCCAAACCTTTCGAAGGTTTGGAGGATTTTTTTCTTAGAGTTTACTATTACATACTGTCAGCTTATTTCAGTACGAAATAAACTATTAACTAATTATTATTTCGCTTTAGCCATTGCTTCATGTGCTTTTTTTCTTGCATCAGGCTCATTGAATTTTAATTTTTCGCTGTCTTTAGTAAAATCAATTACCAACGGGGTAGCAACAAAAATGGAAGAGTAGGTTCCGAATACAACACCGGTTAACATGGCAAAAGAAAATCCTCTGATTGCATCACCACCGAAAATAAACAGAATAAGTATTACGAGAAATACCGTAACAGATGTAATCATTGTTCTGTTCAGTGTTTGATTGATGGCATCGTTAATCGTTTTCTTCATATCCTCAGAAGCATGTTCACGAAGGTTTTCGCGAATACGGTCAAATACAATTACAGTATCATTTACCGAGTAACCGATAACCGTAAGAGCAGCGGCAATAAAAGTTTCATCAATTTCTAATGCGAATGGCATAATTCCTTTAAAGAGTGAGAAGATACCCATTACCATGAGTACATCATGTGCAAGCGCCACAATTACTCCCATTGAATATTGCCACTTGCGGAAACGAACCAGTATGTATAACCCAATTGCAATGAGGGCCACAAATACTGCTTTGTAAGAACTGTTTTTAATATCGTTTGAAATAGTGGCACCAATAATAGAAGTACTTTGCACATATTTTTTCATGAACTCTTCCTGAGTTACATCAGGGCCAAGGAATTTTTTTAAACTACCATAAATCGCAACTTCAGCAACACTATCCGTTGCTTCCATCATGTACTTAGTTGTGATTTTTACCTGATTATCACTTCCATAAGTTTTAACTACAGGTGTAAAATGGGTGGTTTTTTCCATTTCCAATCTTACATCACTTGTATTTACATTTTGATCAAAACGAACTACATAACTTCTTCCTCCAGTAAAATCAACACCATAATCAAAGCCTCGGGTAAAAATTGAAATCAATCCCAATAATGCTAATCCACCTGAGAACATGTAAGCATACTTGCGTTTGTTTACAAACTGAATATTCATGTTCGAAAAATTACCCTTGCTTATTTTAGTGTGAAACGACATTGTCTTAGTGCGCTTAATCCAGAATTCGAAAATTAAGTGTGCACAAAAAACTGCTGTGAACAATGTAAAAATTACTCCAATGTTTAGAGTGGTTGCATAACCCAACACAGGTCCCAATCCAAAGTAAGCAAGAATGATTCCTGTGATTAAGGTAGTTAAGTGTGTATCAAATACTGCCGAATATGATTTTGTGTGACCATCCTGAATGGCTTTTATCAGCGTCTTCCCTTTTGCTAATTCTTCTTTAATACGCTCGTGAATTAACACATTCGCATCCACTGCCATACCCATGGTTAATACCATGCCCGCAATTCCTGAAAGAGTTAATGTAGCACCAAGTGATGCAAGCACACCAACAATAAAAAACAGGTTTAATAAAAGTGCAATGTTTGCCACAATACCCGATGTGCTATAATAAATAACCATGAAGGCAAGTACTGCAATAAATGATATGATCATTGAATTCAAACCACTGTTAATTGATTCTTTACCCAGTGAAGGACCAACTACATCTTCAGCAATAATTACAGCAGGAGCCGGCAATTTTCCAGCTTGCAAAATATTAGCTAAATCTTTAGCCTCTTCAATAGTAAATCCGCCAGAAATGGAAGATCTTCCACCACCAATTTCATTTATAACATTTGGAGCAGACTGCACATAATTATCAAGCACTATAGCAATAGAACGATTAACATTTTTTCCGGTAAGTAATTTCCAGATTCGCGCCCCTTCATCGTTCATATTCATGGCAACTTCGGGTCTGTTATTCTGATCATAATCCTGACGGGCATTTATCACTGCAGAACCATCTAAAGGAGGATTATCATCACCTACTTGTTTTTTAATTGCATAAAGCGAATAAGTTGATTGAGTTCCTTCTTCAGTTTTTGAGCCCCACAAAAATTTAACATCGCGAGGCATAATAGCTTGAATATAATCAAGGGATAGATAGCGATTAACTTTAGCTGTATCCTTTCCCAATGCCAATCCACAAACCGGTCCTGGAGAAACCATTTGTTTTCCGGTTTGCTCATCTTTATAATTAGGAATATATAAAATTGAAAACAATGGATTTTGTGCGGCCTGGTTTTTTGCAATTTCTGTTGAGTCGGTTGCACCTTTTGCAGAGTCTAAAGAAGTTAATCCGCTGGTTAATCCACTGGAATCTTTAGAAGTTGAATCAACAGAAGTTAATAAATTAGTATCTGCTGAATTACTTAACAACGAAGAATCTTTTGTTGAAGAAGTATCAGCACTTGATTGGCGGGCAGCAAGTGTTTTGTTAACCTGATCAAGAAAGGAATAAATTTCGGCGGCCTTGTAAGTTTCCCAGAATTCAAGTTTTGCAGCAGCCTGCAAAAGTTTGCGAACACGAGAAGGATTATCAACACCAGGTAACTCAACAGTTATTCTTCCGGTTGATGGTTGAGGAGTAATGTTTGGTTGCGATACACCGAATTTATCAATACGGGCACGAAGAATATTATAGGTTCTGTTAAAAGCATTGTCGGCTTCTTTTTTTATAACAGCCAGAACTTCTTCGTTGGTTGAATTATATTTTATGCGGTCTGAATTTTCTTTGGTGCTGAATATGGAAGACAATTTTCCACCTGGAGAAACTTCATTAAATGCTTCACCGAACAGTGTTACATAATCTTTCTGGGCTTCAATTTTTACTTTAGCATCCGCTTTTTCCAATGATTTTAAAAAGGCAGGATCGGTATTGTGACCGGATAATGAAATAATTAAATCTTTCATGGATACCTGCAAAACCACATTCATTCCGCCTTGTAAATCCAATCCAAGATTTAATTGTTGCTCCTTGCATTTCAAATAGGAAAATGAAACAATTCCGAGATTAAAAACTTTTTCATTTCCAATTGAATCCAGGTATGCCTGACGATAGTGACGAATCACACTGTTTACTGAATCTTTCTGATCAGCCGGAACTGCATCAAACGATTTGCCCACCAATGTTTTGGCTTCAGCATAATTATCAGCGCGGCTTTCCACGCGACTGGTTACAATGTTAAATGACAGTTGATAAATACAAACAAGTATCAGTGCGATTGCAAAAAACTGAACTAATCCTTTTCCGCGCATATTGAATTTTTATTGATGGTTTGGTTTTAAAAAAGAGGTGCAAATATATAAGTAATGAGCAGATAATATAATTGTGAAAAAGCTATTATGATAAGACTTCTGTTATAAAAAACGGAGCAAAAAATTATGCTCCGTTTTTAGTTAACTTAGGTGGAAGAATTTTATCGTTGAATCAAAAATTGCGATTCTTGTTTTTCATTTCCTGAAAAAATATTAATAAAATATAACCCATCAATTACTGATGATGGAAGAGAAATCGGCAAATCATAGGTGCCGTTATCCAATGAAAAATCCTGCGAATAAATTAACTGCCCCATTCCATTATAAATTTCAATCAAAGCTGTTTTAGCATTTTCAATAAAAGAACCCGTAATGTTAAATGACGCTGAATTCGGATTAGGATAAATTACTAAGTCGGTGGCATTTGAATTTACTATTTCACTCTCCGCTCTTTGCGCAGGAGTAGTAAAATACTGGCTCGTGGTCCAAAGAGCAACATTTGGCGAAATGCCACACCGGTTTCTTATTTTATAT
>JAHEZG010000163.1:4777-8523 GCA_023251195.1 Chitinophagaceae bacterium
TACACGATAAATGATTCGGTATCCAATAGAAAAACAAGGAGACGACCAGCTTATTGTTGCACTTGTACTTGAATTTATTGAAGAAGTTGATGTTGTTATTGCTTCACATTTTGCTGTTGAATCAACAACCGGAACATAGCCAACTGTTGAGCCACCTGAACAAAAGGAAGCGATGGCAAAATTGTATTTTGAACCTGGCACTAAAGAATTAAAAATGTAGCTGTTTGTATTACCAACATTAACAGGGGCACTCCAGTTAGCAGAATCAAGTTGTTTAAACTTAACTTTATAATATCCTGCGCCGGTTACACTTGACCAATTCATTTTTATTGAACATGCAGTTTTGTCGCTCATTGATGTAATTACTGGTTGACCGAGTTCCATTTGCTGAATTACATAATTTGCAGTAGCACTAGCAGTGCCACCTGATACTGTTACAGAATAATTACCTGCCGACAATGCCGAAATATCCTGCGAAGTTGAATTGTTGCTCCAATGGTAAGTGTATGGCGGAGTTCCACCACTGACATTTATATTAACAGCGCCATTGTTCGTACATAAAGAGTTAGTAATTGTATTAATTGTAATAGTTGGCGGACTAGGTGGAACAACTGTTTGAGCAGTTGGAGCGTATGCAGCCTGCTTTACATTTTTTGTTGTGTTATCTTGCACAAAACCAACAACTGCCAATTGATTTATATTGTAAACATTTGATAACAGCCACCCAACATTTATAACAATTGAATCTCCGGCATTCATAGTTGAAGGCAACGATGTTCCGGTTTCGGAAGGAAGCATTTTCTTCATAACCATTGGAAAATTCAATTCGCCATTTGATCCGGGTGCAGTGGTGAATGAAACCATTTTTTCAACGATAACAATTTGGGCTTTTAATGTTCCGCTAATTGCAGTCAAGGCTTTAACAGTTGCTTTTGCATAAATAGAATCATTATCACTTGAAATAAAGAAAGACAACTTTAAGCTAAATGGTGAAGCAATGGCATATTCAGCATCAATTGCTGATTGAGTAACATCACCAAGAAATACGCCACCGCCATCCATTCTTGCAGTTGGTACAGCCGTTACCTGGTAATAAATGGTTCTTGCTTGATTCTGGGTAGGATTCTGGGCATAAAACGGATCGTATCCCGGAAAACTTGTGTGGTTTCTAATGGCAACTACTTTAGTTGAATTATTTGCCATTAATGTGTTGAATGCCGGATTTGATAAAGCACACGGTCCGCACGATGCATTTGTAAACTCCTCAACCAACACCAAGCGTTGAGATTGAGCAAAACTTACAACGACTGAAAGACAAAACAAAAGGCTGAAAATTAATTTTTTCATTGCGTAGAATTTTAGTGAAAAAAATTCAAGATTACCTATCTACGCTTTGATTCGTAGCTTGTTTCAAATTAATTTTTACATCTTAATCATTGGCTTTTGTATAATAAACTCACCACTTTTTAATTCAATAAAATAGGTGCCGGGTTTTAAATCTGATGGAATTTGAATGCTTGCATTTCCATCTGTTATGGAAGTAATTTCATAATAAAAACATTTTCTTCCTAAAACATCGAACGCACTTATTGAAACTTTCTGGTTCAAATCCAATCCATTAGAAATCGATATATTAATTACCGATTCAAAAGGGTTAGGGAAAAAATTCACCGTATTATTTACAATAAATTCTTCAATTTTTGCAGAAGGAGTAACAAATGATTTAACTGTTGAAAAATTAGTATAAGTGGCGGTTCCGCAAAGTGTTCGGATTTTATAGGAATAAATTTTTGATGGAGTGAGATTAATTAATGTTTTAGAAGTATTAGTAGTGGTTACTACTGACCACGAAGCTGCACCTTGTATCTGATATTGAATTTCATAATAAGTTGGATTGCAACCGGCACTCCATGAAATTACAGCGCTAATTGAAGTAACTGATGAGGAAGCAATATTGGTAGGCATGGTACAAGAAGAAGTAGTTGCTGTATAATTTGTTGCTGAACCGATGCTTCCATTTGCACATGCACCTGCAACAGAAAAATTGTATTGTGTTGATGCTGTTAATCCTGTGAAAGTATAATTATTACCAGTTACAGTAATTGGTACTGACCAAATTGTAGAAGCAGCTGTTTTATATTTCACTTGATAATTAGTAGCACCGGATAAAGTTGCCCAATTCAGAATGGCGGAACAAGATGTAATTGCTGTTGTAATTACACTTGTTGGGTTCGATAAAGTCCCTTGAGTTAAAATGTATGAAGCATAGGAAACCTTAGTTCCCGATGTAACTGTCACGGAAAAGGTGCCTGTTGCTAATCCGGAAATATCTTGTGTTGTTGCCCCGTTTGACCACTGATAATTATATACTCCACTTGCACCAATTACTGATATGTTTATTGAACCATTGTTTGTGCAAACAGGATTGGTTTTCGATGATAAAAGAATTACCGGATTTAAAGGAACCAAGGTTGGGGCTGATTGAAATGTTGCTTGCAAAATATTTTTTGTTGAATTATTCTGAATAAATCCAATTACTCCAATCTTGCTTATATCAATAAAACCAGCCGTTATAAGCATTCCGGTGGTTATGGTTACTGTTTGATTTGCAGCCATTGAAGCAGGTAACGGTGATCCTGCTTCAGTTGGAAGCATTTTGCGCATCACATTTGTAAAATCAACTTCGCCGTTACTGCCGGGAGAAGAACTGTAATGAACTGATTTTTCAATTACAGCAATGTGCCCAACCATTGATCCTGAAACAGGCTGAAGGGCTTTAAAAATTGCAGTAACATATATGGAATCACCATCAGATGAATATTTCCAACTAAGTGTAATGCTCATATTGGAGGAAATAGCCGATTCAGTATTTATTGAAGTTTGATTTACATCTTGTAAAAAAGTACCTGCTCCATCCATTCTTGCCGTTGGAACTGCAGTAACAGAATAATAAATTGATCGTGCTTGATTTTGTGATGGATTGGAAGAATAAAACGGATCATAACCTGGAAATGAAGTATGGTACTTAATAGGTATCACTTTGGTTGTGTTAGCGTTCATTAGTGTTTCAAACGCAGGATTGGATAATGCGCAAGGTGAACAAGAAGCATTGGTAAACTCTTCAACCAAAATCATTCTTGGTGTAGTTTGTGAAATTGAGTTTAACGATAAAATGCAAAAAAGAAAGGTGATTATTTTTTTCATTTGCTGTGGTTGTTTATTTAATTGAATCTGATTTTCTGCGTGAGTGAAAAAAGATTACACCAACCGACTCAGCAAATTGACATGCTAAATTTTAATTAGAAATTAACACTTGCAATATAAAAACAAGAATAGCCGAGCGGAAATGCAGTATGCAGTTCCATTAATAAAAACTTAGCTGTGGAAAAGATAATTTGAATTGCTTTTTTACTAAAGGCGATATATAATTTCAGGTTATACCATTGGCACAATTTGGGTTAAGCATTTCTTTATAATTTCTATAGGTGGATTAAAATATCCATACTGCAAATGCGGAAATTCTTCTTTTAATAATTTCATCATTCTGTTTATGCTGATGGTTTTTTCTGAGGGCGTATATTTTATTTTTTCAAGATACCAATCCGGATCAATATTAAAATTGCGCCACTGAATCATGCGCACATCAGTTTCAAGAATGAATTTTCGAAGCGCTTCATATTCTTCCACTTCATCAGTTACTCCCGGAAATACAAAGTAGTTGAGTGAAGCCCATCCGCCGTAACTGC
>JAHEZG010000164.1 GCA_023251195.1 Chitinophagaceae bacterium
GGCGGAAACAGTTTAGTGATTATTGCTGAAGACCTTGACGGCGAAGCACTCGCAACATTGGTGGTAAATAAAATTCGCGGAACCATTAAAGTGGTAGCTGTTAAAGCTCCCGGCTTTGGCGATCGCCGCAAAGAAATGCTGGAAGACCTTGCAGTGTTAACCGGCGGAACTGTTATAAGCGAAGAGCGTGGTTTCAAATTAGAAAGCGCCACTCTTGCATACCTTGGTAAAGCTGAGAAAGTAACGGTTGACAAAGACAACACAACTATCGTTAACGGTTCAGGCAAAAAGGCCGATATACTTTCCCGTGTCAACCAAATCAAAGCGCAAATCGAAAACACAACTTCTGATTACGACAAAGAAAAATTACAGGAGCGCCTCGCTAAGTTGAGCGGTGGAGTTGCTGTGTTGTACATCGGAGCGGCTTCTGAAATGGAAATGAAAGAAAAGAAAGACCGTGTGGATGATGCATTGCATGCAACCCGTGCTGCTGTGGAAGAAGGAATTGTTCCCGGTGGTGGTGTTGCTTACATCCGCGCCATTGAAGCATTGGATAAATTAAAGAACACCAACGAAGACGAAATGACCGGCATACAAATCGTTAAGCGCGCCATCGAAGAACCCCTTCGCCAGATTGCAGCTAACGCAGGAGTTGAAGGCAGCATCGTGGTGCAAAAAGTAAAAGAAGGCAAGGGCGATTTTGGTTACAATGCCCGCACCGAGCAATACGAAAACCTGTTGAAGGCAGGAGTAATTGACCCTACTAAAGTATCTCGTGTAGCTTTAGAAAATGCAGCGTCAATTGCATCCATGCTGTTAACTACCGAGTGTGTAATAGTGGACAAACCGAAAGAAGAAAAAGGAATGCCGCAAATGCCACAAGGTGGTGGAATGGATTACTAAACCCATGGTTTAAACCATGCGGTGAATAATTATAACGCCGCTCTCAATTCTGAGAGCGGCGTTTTTTATTTGGGCAAGTCACCATTTTTTGAATACAAAAAATGCTGTCAGGCTTTCCCTTTCAATCTTTTTATTGATTACAATAAAAAGGATTTACAGTACAATCCCTCTTGCGGCTGACGCACTCATTTACCGCAACATATTTTTCACGCTGTATTTTTCAGCGACAAAGTTCTGCTCGATTTGTAATCGAGCTGAGCTAAGTGCTACGATTTGTAATCGTTTTTAACAGAAGAAAATAGTAGCGAAAATGTTCTGCTCGATTTGCAATCGAGCTGAGCTAAGTGTTACGATTTGTAATCGTTTTTAAACAGAAGAAAATAGTAGCGCCAATGTTCTGCTCGATTTGTAATCGAGCTGAGCTAAGTGCTACGATTTGTAATCGTTTTTAACAGAAGAAAAAAATAACGAATACAAAAGCAATTTTAACTTTACATTATGAGCGCTTATGCAATCAGAGAAAAAGACGGAATTTATTTTCTCACTTCAACCATTGTAGGTTGGGTAGATGTATTCACACGGCAAGCATACCGCGACATTATTCTTGATAGTTTTAATTATTGTAGAAAAAATAAAAACCTGAATGTTCATGGATATGTAATCATGAGCAACCACATGCACTGGTTAGCATCTGCAAAACACGGATTCGAACTCGATGCAGTCATTCGTGATTTTAAAAAACACACAAGCAAAGAAATTGTTAAAGCAATTTGTGCAAACGAAAAAGAAAGCAGAAAAGAATGGCTGCTCAATATGTTTGCATTTGCAGGCCATACCCACTCCGACAACGAAAAAAATAAACTCTGGCAAAAAGGAAATCATCCCGAAATTATTTATACTGATAAATTCTTCGACCAAAAATTAAATTACATACACAACAATCCTGTCCGTGCTGGCTTGGTGGAACAACCCGAAGATTATCTTTACAGTAGTGCTCGCAATTATCAAGGCAAGAAAGGACTAATAGAAATAGATACCATTATTCTAACTCAGTTTATAAAATGAAAACATGCACTCACAATACAAAACTCAACTCGCTTGTCCCGCCCTCGGCGGGATATGTTCCATTACAAATGGAACGCAATCAATACAGCTCGATTACAAATCGAGCAGAACATTCGGGCATATGGAGCGCAACGGGGATGCAACCAATTTAATAAACCATAGTCTTCATTAAAATATATTTCAATGAAAAATAAAAACGGAGTTAAAGTTTTATGAAACACTTTCTCCTTTTTATCATCCTTATTTCTGAACTGTTATTTTTCAGTTGCCGCAAAGGCCCGCAAGACCCGGTGATTTCATTACGCTCACGCAAAACTCGACTCATTGGTGTTTGGAGAGCCTCCTACTTAATGATAAATGCCGATGATTCATTAGCTGAACATTTTTATTCAATTGATACAACCATGAATTCTTTCCACGGAGTTCTTGCTTGCAATAGTGAAAATACTTTTCACATTAGTTTTTATCCCGATGGAAAATACCTATCTGAATTTCATACCGATCAGAATTTTAATTTTCATACTGATTCAATTGCAACCGATATTTCATACACCATCGGTGTTTCGCATTACACAAATGGCGATTGGAAATTCATGGGAGGAAATGATGGATACAAAAAAAAAGAATTACTTAATCTGAAAAGTGAAAAGGGAGAAGAAACTTTTGAAATTGTTGAACTCAGTCATAATAAAATACAATTGCGCCAATCACTTCTTTATCCGGTTACTACAACTGACACAATCAATTATCTTATGATGTCAGGTGGCAGTGTTGATGGTTTGTGAAAATTTATTTCTTATTTTAATTGAATCTTTCATTGAAGCATAACTTGGTATTGGTGGGTGTCCTCACCCACTAATTGTTATTATTTCAAAGGAATATTCTTCAATATCTCCTGAACAAAATTCCAGAATTTCTGAACTGATGCAATGTTCACCCGCTCATCAGGAGAGTGAGCGCCACGAATGGTAGGTCCAAAAGAAATCATATCCATCTTCGGATAATTGGTACCCAAAATTCCGCATTCCAATCCTGCATGACAGGCAACCACCTTAGGTTTTTCTTTATGTTCCTTTTCATATAAGTGAACCAACAAATCAAGAATCGGAGAACTCACATTCGGAGTCCAGCCGGGATAAGAACCTGCAAACACAACTGAACATCCAGCAAGTTCAAACACACTACGCAACGAATCGGCTAAATCAAATTTCGAAGTTTCAATACTCGAACGAGTGAGACACTGAATCAAAATACTTCCTTCCTTAATCAGTACACGCGCCACATTGTTTGATGTTTCAACCAAATCCTTTATGTCGTTACTCATTCGGTACACACCATTCTGCGCTGCATAAATTGCATTGATAATATTCTTTTGGTCAGTAGCATTCATCAACTTTTTCGGCAACTCCGTTTTTGTGATTGTGATGTTGAGTTTCGGGTCAATGGTTTTGAATTCGAATTTTATTTCGTCTGCAATATTGTTGAGTGCTACAGTAAAATCATTCGCAGCATTATCGGGCACCACCACTTTCGCATTACTCTCACGCGGAATGGCATTGCGTAAACTGCCGCCATCAATTTCCGACACACGCATTCCAAATTTCGTTGCGCCATTATACAGCAAACGGTTCATGATTTTATTGGCATTGCCTAAACCTTTATGAATTTCAATACCGGAGTGTCCGCCGTTTAATCCTTTCACTGTAACAGTGAAAGCTGTTACACCTGTTGGTGTATTTTCTTCCTCATATTTTTTGTTGGCTGTAACATCCACACCTCCGGCACACCCGATGTCAATTTCATCTTCTTCCTCGGTATCAAGGTTCAGCAGAATTTCGCCGCTGAGTATTCCGCCTTTTAAACCAAGCGCACCGGTCATTCCGGTTTCTTCGTCAATCGTAAACAATGCTTCAATGGCAGGATGTGCAATGTCCTTACTTTCCAGAATGGACATAATGGTTGCTACACCAATGCCATTGTCGGCGCCAAGAGTTGTACCCTTTGCGCGCACCCATTCGCCATCCACCAGCATTTCAATTCCCTGCGTACTGAAATCGAAATTGGTGTCGTTGTTTTTCTGATGCACCATATCGAGGTGCGACTGTAACACCACGGTTTTATATTTCTCCATTCCGGCGGTTGCCGGTTTTTTGATAATGACATTGCGAATCGAGTCTTCAAAAGTTTCGAGTCCTAAACTTTTCCCGAAATTTTTCATGAACTCAATCACACGCTCTTCTTTTTTTGACGGGCGCGGCACGGCATTTAAATCAGCAAACTTGTTCCACAGTTGCTTCGGTTCGAGGTTTCTTATTTGTTCGTTCATAATTGATTTCAAAAGTAATTGGAAAGGTTAGGGAAGCAAATCTTAGAATAAAGAAGATGATTTTTTAAAAACTATTCTAAAGAGAAATTGAATTAGTTTCCATTGGCGCACATAGAGTATGGGAAATATAAATTTGACCGACATTGTCTTTTGTTTTGAAATTCATTAGTCCAAATCCATAAAATAATGAATCACTTATACCTTGGTAATAATGAATCCCTTTCCAGCTTCCATTAATTGATAAACTAAGTGTATCCAATATTCCAACAGTAAAAGGACCAACCGCCCATTTATAATTTTGCATGTCGGTTCCAAAATATAAAGTATCAAGGGAAGAATGAGTTCCTGCGTTAGCAATAGACAATTCAAAATCGAATGTATCGCGCAATATTATTGGTATAATATCAAAATTGTATTTTGGAACAGTGATAGTAATAGAATCGTCAGAAGCAGAAATAGAAAATGTCATTTGATCTAAAGTAGAAGTTCCACTACATGGATAAGAATAGGTCGGATATTGATAAGTAAATGCAAAATTTCCCAAGCTATCTGTATAGGCAATATAATTTGATGAATATGCAGCATCACCATGCATGGCAGGAACAAACTGATTTAGAATTAATTTTTTATTTGCATAAGGTACCTGAGAACAATTTAGATAAATCTTTCCTGAAAAAATATTATCAAAAAGTTTGCGTGTACATGATCCATCTTTCCCTTTTTCTTTTTTACATGAATAAAATGTCAGAAAGCAAAAGCCAATCAGAATAAGTAAGGCGGAAATATTTTTAGAATTAAAATTCATTAAAACAATATTACAAATTGTTTATTGCATCAGCAGGTTAATATTACTTTTCGAATCTTTCAAAACAAATCAATTGACCGACAAAAAAATAATTGAGCATACCATTAACTGGATAAAGAATATTGTAATTGATTTAAATTTTTGTCCGTTCGCTGCAAAGGCATTGCTGAAAAAAAGTATTCGGTATGTAGTGCTACAGCAAACAACCGCAACAAAATGTATGGAAGCATTCGCATCCGAATTAAATTATCTGGAATCCCATTCAGATTTCGAAACAACCTTTATCATTCTTCCGGATAATTTCAAAACTTTTAATTCTTACCTCGCCTTAGTTGAAAAAGCCGAAGATTTTATTTCAGAAAATAATTTTGAAGGTATTTATCAGATTGCGAGTTTCCATCCAAAATATTGTTTTGCCGGTTCTTCTGATTCCGATGCTGCTAATTACACCAATCGTTCGCCGTATCCGATGCTGCATATATTAAGAGAGGATAGTATTACAAAAGCTTTAACGCATTTCCCGCATCCCGAAAAAATTCCGGAGCGCAATGTTGATTTCGCTCGCGAGAAAGGGTTGAAGTATATGCAACTTTTGCGGGCGACTTGTATAGAATAGAAACTGATTATTAAAAAACGAAATGATAAATTGCATCTTCGAAAAATCAAATGAAATAATTCATGAGCAATAATGATATTCTAAAAAAACTTCGTGTGGCTTTGCAACTGCGGGATGATGAGATTGTAAAAATCCTTGAACTTGTAAACTTCAAAATATCCAAGAGCGAAGTGAATGATTTATTTCGTAATGAAGATCAACCCAATTTTAAAAAATGCGGCGATCAGATTCTCCGTAATTTTTTAAACGGATTAGTGATTCACCTTCGTGGTCCGAAAGAAGATAAGAAACCACGGTTGCCAAATATTTAATAATAAATTATTTTAAATTGTCATTGTTGCAGCACTGACTGCTTCTATTTCCGCTATCATTTTTTTTGCTAACTCATTGGCTGATTGTTCATTTCTACTTTCAGCATAAATACGAATAATGGGTTCAGTGTTGCTCTTGCGCATGTGTACCCATTCATTTCCGAATTCAATTTTTAAACCGTCTTCGGTATTGCAAGGCTGCGAAATATATTTTTCATGAACAGATTTTAAAATGGCATCCACATCAATTTCTTTCTTTAATTCAATTTTATTCTTCGCAATAAAGTAAGAAGGATAAGATGCCCGCAATTCAGAAGCTTTCATTTTTGTTTCAGCAAGGTGAGTCAGAAACAAAGCTATACCCACCAAAGCATCACGACCATAATGCAATTCAGGAAAAATGATTCCGCCGTTTCCTTCACCTCCAATCACCGCATTTACCTGTTTCATTTTTGTCACCACATTCACCTCTCCTACCGCAGCACCGCTGTAAACTCCACCGGCTTTTTCTGTTACATCTCTCAATGCCCTTGTAGATGACAAATTCGAAACGGTATTTCCCCTTTTGTTTTTCAAAATATAATCAGCTACCGCCACCAAAGTATATTCTTCTCCAAACATGCTTCCGTCTTCGCATACAAAAGCAAGGCGGTCAACATCAGGGTCCACCACAATTCCTAAATCAGCTTTTTGTTTTTTAACTTCATCAGAAATTACTTTCAGGTTTTCAGGAAGCGGTTCCGGATTGTGGGGAAAAATTCCGGTAGGTTCGCAATACTGCTCAACAATATTTTTTACGCCCAATGCTTTTAACAATTCCGGAACAAAAATTCCTCCAGAAGAATTAACGGCATCTACAACAATTTTAAAATTTGCATTGACAATTTTTTCTTTATTCACTAGTGGCAATTTCAAAATCAAATCAATGTGTTTGTCCATCCAACTATCATCAGTTTTATAAGAACCGATTTTTTCAATGGTTGAATAATCATTCTGTTCTTCGTCTGCAATCGCAAGAATTTTTTTTCCATCTTCATCAGAAATAAATTCACCCTTGTGATTTAATAATTTCAAAGCATTCCACTGGCCGGGATTGTGGCTGGCAGTAATAATTATTCCTCCGCTGGCATTTTCACCTACAACAGCTACCTCAACTGTTGGCGTGGTGCTTAATCCAAGATCAATTACTTCCACTCCCATAGCAATTAAGGTAGCGCTCACAATTTTCGAAATCATATCGCCGCTCAATCGAGCATCCCTTCCTATTACAACTTTATTGTTTTCACTTTTGGTTTTCGTCCACACTGCGTAGGCTGAAGTAAATTTCACCACATCAATCGGTGTTAAATTATCTCCTGGCTTACCTCCTATCGTTCCGCGAATTCCTGAAATGGATTTTATTAAAGTCATGATGATGAATTATTTCATGTTGAAATACAAAACTATAACGCGAATACACATTTACATTTTCCATTGAATGAAAATAAGAAGAATGAAATGTTGAAATGAATATTTTAAATGCTTCATCATTAAAAACATCTTTGTTCCGAAAATAATAATGCGCAGAGCACTCATCTATTTACATATATCGATTTTTCTCTGGGGCTTCACCGGCATATTCGGTCGCGCAATTGAATTAAAAGAGTTGGTGCTGGTTTGGTACCGGTTAATATTTACAGTTGCGTTGCTGTTATTGATTCCCGCTTTTTCAAGAAACATTAAAAGTCTTTCATTCAAAGAAGCAAAGCGAATAATCTTCGTTGGGTTTCTGGTTGCCATTCATTGGGTATTATTTTATGGAAGCATCAAGTATTCAAACATTTCAATAGGATTAAGTTGTTTGAGCACAATTGCAGTCTTCACCTCGTTAATAGATCCTATAGTCAATCATAAAAAAATAAATGTGCGCGAATTGTTGCTTGCCGTTTTTGCTTTAATCGGCATGCTGGTTATTTTCAGAGTGCAGGAAATACAACGCACCGGAATAATTTTAGGGATCGGTGCTGCACTTATTGGTTCTTATTTCA
Organism: Chitinophagaceae bacterium; assembly: GCA_023251195.1. Classification (GTDB taxonomy): domain Bacteria; phylum Bacteroidota; class Bacteroidia; order Chitinophagales; family UBA10324; genus UBA10324. The sequence goes on from JAHEZG010000164.1 coordinate 8,054, forward strand.
CCATCCTAAATGCTAAACTGGTGAAGGATTTTCCTTCTGAAACAGTTACCTTTTATGAACTGGCGAGTGGATTATTTCTGATCACATTAGTTCTTCCGTTTTATCAATATGTTTTTCCAACTTCATCAATTATTCCAACAAGAAATGATTTGATATTGCTTTTATTCTTCAGCATTTTTTGCACCGTTATTCCTTTCAATCTTTCGTTAAAAGCATTGCAACATGTATCCGCATTTACATCTAATTTGTATATCAATCTTGAACCTATTTACGGAATCATTTTCGCATTTATATTTTTCCACGAACAAAATGAATTGCAACCAGGATTTTATATTGGTTCAGGAATTATACTTTCATCGGTAATAATTTATACAATTGCAAAATATCGAAAGCAATTAATAAATGCGGCTACTCAAACACGACAATATGTGACAAGAAAAAATGAAGAATA
>JAHEZG010000165.1:0-4183 GCA_023251195.1 Chitinophagaceae bacterium
TCGTCCCAGTTTTTTAAATCAGTGGATGCGCCCTTGCCATGATTTCCGTTCACCGGTTTGGTGACTAACGGATAACCATATTTTTTCGCAGCCATTTCTAAATCTTCTTCATCGTAACATATGATTCCGCGCGGCACTGGAATCTCTGCTGATTCCAATAAGTTTTTTGTTTCTTCTTTATCGCATGCACTCTCTACTGCAATGCTGCTTGTGGTGCTTGCTACTGTTGCCTGAATTCTTTTTTGATTCATGGCATAACCCAACTGCACCAGCGAATGACGATTCAAGCGGATGAATGGAATTCCTCTCGCAATTGCTTCTTCTACAATGGAACCGGTGGATGGTCCGAGCCGCTCATCTTCACGAATTTCGCGAAGGGTTTGTATATCGTTTGCTAAATCGTATTCGGTGCCAGCTATTAATGCAGCGGCAATACTTACAGCTGCATTGGCTGTGTAAATGCCTGCTTTTTTTTCCATGTAGGCGAACACAACATTGTAAACTCCCTTGGTACTGGTTTCGCGGGTGCGACCGAAACCTACATCCATGCCGGCGAGTGTTTGCAATTCGAGCGCGATGTGTTCAACCACATGTCCCATCCAGGTACCTTCTTCCACTCGATGAAAAAAACCGCCTGCATAATTTTCGCTGCAACGATGTTCCTGCAACGAGGGCATTAATTTTTTTAAGCGATCAATAAACCCCGGTATTTTATTGGTTGGTTTTTCTTCCAACCCTTCGAGGTCTAAGCGCATGACTATGAGTTTGTGCCGGCGAATGCTCCAGTAGTTGGGACCATTCATTACTTTGATGTCAATGATTTTCATAGATGCTTTTTAGTTTCGGGTTTGTTGTTTCAGGTTTTGCGTTACCAATTACAATGGTGTAACAGTTTGCAAATTAGCGAATGAAAAATGTTTGTGTTAAAAATGGAATAAAAATCCGGATTGTGAGGGATTGGCGGGGAAATATTTTTTTAGGGGATAAGGAACTTAGATTTTTATTAATTCATATTGACTGGCAATTTCATTTATCTCATCTAACTCAAAAAAATATTTTTCATTCCAGATATGAAAACCAAATCCATTCCTCTCTACAAAAGCTTTCAACCATTTACCATCAATTTGCAAAAGCAACCCGGCATCAATAAGATTAGAATATTTTTCGTCAACTTTTTTAGCCTGTTCAGATTTTGGATGACAGGTTATTTCTTTATGTCCGCTGCTTGCCCCAGATACCAAATTTCCAAATGTGTCTGACTTCCCAGTAAGTAATTCTTTAGCTTTTGTCCTTGCTTTGTTAAAAATAATTTTAGTTTTCGAATAAGTTTCCGAGTTTGTAAAGTACAAGAATACACGAACAATATAGAGTTCGTCAATCCTCTTGTTTTCACATAGAAGCATATTATATTTTTCAGGAACAAATGGATTGTGATGTTTGGTAAATTTTCCAGTTATTGCTTCATCTGATTTGTTTTGTGTATCGGCAATTTCTGAAACACATTGAACTTGAAAATAGAAGTCACCGTAATCAAAAATACATGTCATAAAATCCCACCATATTTTTTTTGGAGGAATACTATGTATGTGTTTTGCAAATTCTAATTCTTCTTCGTTATATGTATAGTCCTTCATCCAAGTAATTGCTTGTTTAACATTCCATCATCATCCCATCAAACATAATAAAGTTCCGATTGATGTTTTGTTGGTTTGTAAGGATTGTCTGAATTAGGATTTTTAGGATTAATTGATTTAAGGATTTTGCTGCAATTGTTTTCATCCTTAAATCCTGAAATCCTTTAATCTAAATTCAGACTTCATCTTCCAATCAAACATAATAAAGTTCCGATTGATGTTTTGTTGGTTTGAAAGGATTGTCTGAATTAGGATTTTTAGGATTAACTGATTGAAGGATTTTATTGCTTGCGTTATTCATCCTCTAATCCTGAAATCATTTAATCCTAATTCTGATGATTAGGATGATTGGGTTTTGATTTTATGTAATCTTTATTTTCAGGATGACTAACATTATAAACTCTCTTATACTCTAAACTCTTTCCTCCGAAATTAATCAGTAAGCCAATGGGCAGATTATATGCCTGACAATAATTCATTGCCTGCGCAAGATGAACCTCTTCCAGTTTTATGATTGCTTTTAATTCGACCATGATTTTTCCTTCAACAAAAAAATCCACACACCTTGTTCCGATTTCTACTCCTTCATAATAAATAGTCATTTCCATTTCTCTTGTCGAGTCCAAACCCTGCTTATTCATTTCAATATTCATTGCTCTTTGATAAATCACTTCCTGAAAACCATTTCCAAGAGTTGAATGCACCTTCATATCACAGCCGATTATCTTATGTGTTAGTTCTTCATGTTTCATGATGCGATTGTAATAATAATTTTTGTCTGAATCTTTTGTCTGAATTAGGATTTTTAGGATTAATTGATTTAAGGATTGCGCTGCAATTGTTTTCATCTACAAATTCTGAAATCTTTTAATCCTACTTCAGACATCTTCACATCAAGCATAATAAAGTTCGGAATGTTAGAATTTATTAGCACCCTCCCTTTCGCGCAAACAAATCAATCAACATTAATAAAACCGCTTGCGCCGTTAAAGGTAGGAGAATAACTAAACCATAGTGAAGCAGATAATTGATTTCAGTTTTTTTTCGATGCAGCATAATTACTTTAACAAGTCCGCCAACGAGAATAATAAAATTGATGGGAATAAATAACATCGCTACATAAAGTCCAATTGCCTGCGGTTCCATTCCCCAGTAAAATCCAAATGTATTTATCAGCAGCACAATAAAAATAAACTTGCGGATAAATGTTTTCATTTCTTAATGGGTTATCAATTGATCGAAAACAAAGTTGTTGAAGCAGTTTGAATAGTTGGCAACCGAAGATTTGTCAAACTGGTACACTACAAAAGTGACAAAATATTTTCAACTCCAACAGTTCTATTGGTAGTGAATCCTTCACCATAAGTGGTGCCTATAATTTTTCCCCACAACAACATTCTTCCTTTAAGCGCATCTAAAAAATGCGGATTGGAAATGTAAGTGTTCGGTTCCTTGCTGTCGGGATTATAAAACTGCGAATTGAAAGCCATGATGCTTTGCATTTTGCGTTCTGCGAAATCTGTTACACCTACAATAAAATCCGGATTGAGATTAAAATCTTGTATGTAGTGATACACTGCTTTTGGGCGCCATGCTTCCTGTTGCTTGCCTTCGTCTTTCGATTCTATTTTTCGCAAACCGGAAAGAAAAGCTGCATCGCGAACAAGTGCAGCACCTTTACCATGGTCAGGATGCCGGTCGGCAATGGCATTTGCAAAAACAATTTCGGGACGGTACTTGCGAATCATGCGGATGATTTCCTTTTGATGCGCTTCGTCGTTCTCAATAAATCCATCTCTGAAATTCAGATTCTCGCGAAACGAGGCGTCAATAATTTTTGCAGATACAGCAGCTTCCTGGTCGCGCAATTCTGCAGAGCCGCGTGTGCCCAACTCGCCGCGTGTTAAATCAACAATACCGAAATTGAAACCGAGTGCAGCATGCTTCATCAGTGTTCCGGCGCAACTCATCTCCACATCATCGGGATGCGCACCAAATGCAAGAATCGAAATTTTATTATCCGTCATAGTGTAAGCAAAAGTGGAAATTGAATCGGATGGTTCCAATCTTTCCGGAAAAATAATTTAGTTATTCATTTATCAACGCTGATATTCTACTGATTATTTTTTTACTATCAGGTTTGGTTATCGTAAGAAAGTAATCACGCACCAATCCGTTTTTATCAATCAGGTATTTATGAAAATTCCAAAGTGGTTTTGATTGAATCCGACCATTATTTTGTTTGTGTGAAAGGTATTGATACAATGGATGAGCATCATTTCCTTTCACTTTTATTTTGGAAAACAATTGAAATGTTACTTGATATTCATTTTGACAGAAATGAAAATTGGCTTCGTTTGACAATGGTTCCTGGCCACCAAAATCATTGGATGGAAAAGCAAGCACTTCAAATCCAAGATCGGAAAATTTTTCGTAAAGTTTTTGTAACTGTTTGTATTGTGGTGTGTAACCGCATTCACTGGCTGTATTCACAATCAGTACTACATTGCCTTTGTATTTTGCCAATGAAATTTCTTTTCCATTAATAT
>JAHEZG010000165.1:4193-8484 GCA_023251195.1 Chitinophagaceae bacterium
TGCAGCCATACAGCCCGATCCTGCTGCTGTAACAGCTTGACGGTAAATTTTATCCTGCACATCGCCACAGGCAAATACACCGGCAACATTGGTGCGCGATGAATTGGGCTGCGTAATAATGTAACCTTGTTCGTCGGTAGTAATAAAATCTTTAAATGGAATTGAGTTCGGCTGATGACCAATGGCAACAAAAAATCCTTCAATCTTAATTTCAGTTTTTTCACCTGTTAGGTTGTTGTGCAGTCGAACACCTGTTACTCCTTTATCGCCAAGCACTTCGTCGGTAGATGAATTCCAGTACACCTTTATGTTTTTAGTGTTAGCAACGCGATCCTGCATCACTTTCGATGCGCGCATTTTATCGCTGCGCACAATCATGTGAACTTCAGGCGAAAGTTTACTAAGGTAAAGAGCTTCTTCACAAGCTGTATCACCTGCTCCAACAATTGCAACAGGTTTTCCTCTGTAAAAAAAACCATCGCAAACTGCACACGCTGAAACTCCGCTTCCGTTTAATCGGGTTTCAGAGGGTATTCCTAACCACTTGGCGGTTGCTCCGGTTGAAATAATTACTGTCTTTGCATGAATCTCCTTTGTTTCATCCATCCATACTTTATGAATCGGTCCTGTGAAATCCACTTTGTTTACATAACCAAAACGAATATCGGTTCCCATACGCTCGGCTTGTTTCCTGAAATCTTCCATCATCTCGGGCCCCAAAATTCCATCAGGATAACCGGGATAGTTTTCTACATCGGTGGTTTGCATTAATTGTCCGCCTTGTTCCAAACCGGTAATCATCACAGGTTTTAAATTCGCTCGAGCTGCATAAATTGCAGCGGTATATCCGGCAGGTCCTGAACCAATAATCAAGCAATCAATAATTTCTGACATTTCGTTTTTTAAAATTTAGCGGCGCAAAATAAAAATCAAACCGAACAACGAAACTGATAGTTATTAGTTCAACTGTGTTTGTACTAATGGCTGATTGAACTTTTTATGAAGCCGATAACTTTGATGTAGTGAATTACCGACTACTTAAAACGATAAAACAATTAATTATTCAATTCGTAACAAGCGCGTGCATTTCTAAAGTTATTGATTCGGAACGATAAAGTAATTTTACAGAGATGTGTTCGTTACACAGCGAAACTTAAAAAAAACACACACATGAAATCAAGTATTTTTCTGATTGCTCTGGTATTTCTGTTTACTGGTTGTATTGAATCAAGGGCACAATTTCGTAAGTATAGTAATGATTTTTTAAATATCGGAGTTGGAGCGCATGCACTCAGTATGAGTAGCGCCCAAGTTGCCTCGGTTGACGATGTAACAGCGGGCTATTGGAATCCGGCTGGGTTGCTTTCCATAACCGATAACATGCAAATTGGCGCCATGCACAGCGAATATTTCGCTGGAATTGCCAAGTATGATTATGGGGCATTTGCAAAACCGCTCACGGATAAAACAAAAGCAATAGGTTTAAGCATCATTCGGTTTGGAGTAGACGATATACCAAACACACTTTTCTTAAAAAACCCTGATGGAAGTATCAACTACGATAACATCACATCGTTTTCAGTGGCTGATTATGCCTTCATTGGTTCATTTGCATCAACTACTGCTATTAAAGGATTGAATTGGGGGGTAAATGCAAAAATCATTCACCGAACAGTTGGCGATATGGCACACAGTTGGGGAATTGGTGCCGATGCAGGAGCGCAATACACAATGGGCAACTGGAAATTCGGATTTCTGGCGAAAGACATTACAACCACATTCAACGCATGGAGTTTTACATTTACTGATGAGCAGGCAGCCGCTTTATTGTCCGCAGATAATATTGTTCCAACGAGCAGCACAGAATTAACAGCACCTAAATTTATTTTAGGTGGAACTTATGATTACAAAATCAGCGATAAGTTTTCAATAAATCCTGAAATGAATATAGCGCTTACTACTGATGGAAAAGAAAATGTTTTAATTCCATCGAAGTTTTTAAGTGTGGATCCGAAATTGGGTGTGGAGGCAAATTACATGAAAACAATTTATCTGCGTGCCGGTATCGGAAATTTTCAGTATGTTACTGATGATATTACAGCAGGTAAGAAAAACCTGATTGTTCAACCGAGCATAGGCATTGGATTGCATATTAAAAAAATTGTAATCGATTATGCATTAACCAATGTTGGAAATTTTTCGTCATCGCTTTACTCAAATGTTTTTTCGTTACGATTGAATTTAATTAATAAAACACCACAATGAAAAAAAATCTACTCCTGATTTTCTCCTTTTTCATTTTTGTTTCTGTGCATTTGCAGGCTCAGCAATACGGAAATGAATGGATCAATTACAATCAGACCTATTACAAAATAAAGATTTCAAAAGACGGATTGTATCGCATTACTTATGATGTGTTACAGCAATCAGGAGTACCTGTATCAACAGTCACCGGAAATCAGTTTCAGGTATTTGGCCGTGGTCAGGAACTGCCGATTTATGTTTCAACCAACTCAACTTTCGGAGCATCGGATTACATTGAGTTTTATGCATTGAAAAATGATGGCGCATTGGATTCAAATATGTTTGCGAATAAATCGTGGCAGGCAAATGTGCGACTCAGTTTATTTAACGATACCTCGGCTTACTTTTTAACTTATAATAATTCAGCGGGCCATTTAAGATTAACTACTACTGTAAATAACCTGGCAGGCCACCCGGCAAAAGAAACCTGGTGTTGGTATGTGGCCGAAAATATTTATGGCCAGGCACGAACCATTCAAATGTATTGCAAAGGAAAAAATGAAATTCAGGGACAACCGATTTTCAGTTCAGATTTAAATGATTCAGAAGGGTATCTTGATATTGTATTTAACCTTAGTGCGAATACAAAAAATCTTTACACACCATTTCCATATGTAGCGGGTCCATTAGCAAAATTTAACTCAACATTTATTGCTAAAGGTTTTGGCCCGCACTTTTTAGATTTATCAATAGGTGGCGTGTTTCAACAAAACTATTTGAGTAATGATTTTACATCTGTTCACCCGAATTTTACTATATCATCAAACAGTTTAATCAATAACGGAAATACACCTGTTACTTATTCATCAGCAGCATCACCATACTCTATAGATTATCATGGTATCGCTTTCCTGAATTTGAAATACCCGCGGCTTTTCAATTTTGATAATGCGGGCAGTGTTATTTTTTCGTTGAATGCTTCAGCAGCAAATAAGTATCTTGAGATTTATAATTTTAATGAGCAAAGCACCATTCCCGTTCTTTATGATTTCACAAATGGGCTTCGGTTAACCGCCATAATTTCAAATGATACTTTAAAGTTTTTACTTCCGCCATCAGCAACAGAACGGCAGTTAATGGTTGTAGCGCAAACTCCAGGAACCGATATTTTATTGGTCAATTCCATGCAATCAAAAACTTTTATTGATTATACCAACCCTTCCAATCAGGGTGACTTTATTATTATTTCGCATCCGTTTTTCTTTGATGATGGAGCCGGAAATAATTATGTTCAACAATACAAAGATTTTAAAAACGCAAGTGGATATCAGGCAATAGTCGCCAACATTCAGGAACTCTATGATCAGTTCAGTTACGGTGTGGAAACACATCCGATGAGCATACGGAATTTCAGCAGGTTGATTAATAACACCTGGGCAACTACAACAACCAAAAATATTTTTCTGATTGGAAAAGGAATTGAATTTTATAATTACAATGATTACCCAATCAGTAAAGCCCATAATTATGTTCCAACATGGGCATGGCCTGGATCCGATATATTATTAACTTCTACCAACGACAATCAGACCCCTATAATTGCTATTGGCCGCATTCCTGCTCTGAACACGAATGATATTAAAAACTACCTTGAAAAAGCTGAGCAGTTTGTTGCTGCGCAAAATGCACCGCAAACAATTTCGGATAAAGCCTGGATGAAAAGAGTGCTCCATTTAGGTGGTGGCGAAAACCTTCAAGACCAAACTATTTTTCAATATTACCTTAACAGTTATAAACCAATTATTGAAGACACGCTATTCGGCGGTAAAGTTTATTCATTTTTTAAAACCAGTTCTGATCCAATTGCAACTGCAACATCCGCTTATCTTGATTCACTCATAAATACAGGAGTATCATTAATTAATTTCTTTGGTCATTCATCTTACAATTCGTTTGATTTTAATTTAGATCATCCCGGGAATTATGAAAATTATGGTAAGTATCCGATGATACTTTCAAACGGTTGTTTGCTTGGCAATTTATTTTA
>JAHEZG010000454.1 GCA_023251195.1 Chitinophagaceae bacterium
AAGGGCATCGCCTGTAAAAATGCTGTTCTCGTTTCCATTTACATCCATCACTAAGTAACTTGTACTTTCAGGTGTATGACCGGGAGTATGAATTGCTTGTATAGAAATTTTTCCCAATGGAAAAATCTCGCCATCAGCAGCATTATAGATTTCGAATTTAGCCTGTGCACCAGGGCCAAAAATTATTTTTGCTCCGGTTTTTTTAGCTAAATCAATATGACCACTTACAAAGTCAGCATGAAAATGCGTTTCAAAAATGTACTTGATTTTTGCGCCACGCTCTTCGGCTAATTTCAGGTAGGGTTCCGTTTCACGAATAGGGTCAACCACCGCAGCTTCGCCATTTGATTCAATGTAGTAAGCTGCTTCGGCAAGGCAATTGGTATAAAGTTGTTTGATGAACATGGAAATTATTTTATTTGGTAAAAATTGATATTGAGTAATTAGTTGATACAAATATTTAAATCAATCAGTTCTAATCATCTGATAAAAATCATTTCGAAAATTTCCTCAGATTCATCCAACTTCCACCGTTGTGTACTTCTTTAAAACCTTCTGATTTTAATATGCTTTTTGCCGAACCACTCCTCATTCCTGATGCGCAACAGGTAATTATCGGTTTGTCTTTTTTCAATTTTGATATATTACCTGAAAGATAATTGAGCGGAATGTTAATTGAACCTTTCACATGTCCGCCTGCATATTCTGCTTTAGTACGAACATCTAAAATCACTCCTCCTTCATTCATCAGTTTTTCGAAATCTGCTTTCGGACCAATGCCTAGTAATTTTTTAAGTGTTGCTATCATGCGCGATTGATATTTGTTTGATTTAAAAATCCATATTCTACATCGGTCCACGAGCCACCATTGTAAACTTCGGTAAAACCATTTTGAAGTAAGTAGAGATGTGCTTGTCCGCTTCTGTTTCCAGAAGCGCAACATAAAATTATTTTACCTGAAATGGTTTTCAGCTCATTCATTCTGTCAGCAAGCTCGTTTAGTGGAATGTTTATGGAACCACTTACATGCCCCATTGAAAATTCGCCGGGTGTTCGCACATCCACTACAAACGATTTATTAATTGACTTTACATCCATTGTTTTATGCTGATTTAAAATTGAGAAATTAGGATGATTGCTTTTGTTCAGATTTCTTTTTTGTGCTTAACCCGAATGGTAAGTACAGCGGACAAAAACTAATAACGCTTGTGAGTATAAAAATCCCTGCAAGTATTAAAAGAATGATTGCGGCTGTTCCGGTAATTTGATTAGCCGCATAAAGAATTGCAATTACGACTGCAACCAGTAATCTGAAGATGCGGTCAACTGTTCCCATGTTAGTTTTCATTGTGATTGATTTTTTTTGTAATGCAAATTTCAATCAGTGAAAAGCAGCAGTTGGCAACCAATGTTACACAAGCAAAATTTTATTTCGGAAAAGCTTAACGGCGCCGTTCAATTCCATTTGTTTTAATAAACGCGAAACAACTACACGGGCAGTTCCCAGTTCTTCTGATAATTGCTGATGGGTAATATTTATTTCGTTGGAACCGCCTAACTTTTTTTTCTCTTGCAGAAAATTCAGTATCCGTTCGTCCATTTTTTTAAAAGCAATCGCATTCACCACTTCAAGTAACTCTTCAAATCGTTTGTGATATAAACGAAAAATATAATCGAGCATTTCCGATGATTCACTTAATAAGGTGTTTAGTTTTTCAATCGGAAGCAAAATCACTTCCACATCTTCATCAGCCACCGCACGCACTTTGCTTGTTTCGTGATGCATTCCCCCTAGAAATGACATGATGCAGCTTTCGCCGGCTTTGATGTAGTACAATAATATTTCACGGCCATCTTCATCTGTTCGCATCACACGCATACTGCCTGTTTTTACAAATGGAATGGCGCGGATGTTTGCATTTGCTTCAAGTATAACATCGCCTTCATTAAAAGTTTTTAATGTTCCGAATTTCTCCAGATTTTCTTTGAAGGCAGAGGAGAATTGAAAGTTAGGAAGGGTAGTGGTAAGAGTGCTCAATTTATTTTCTTGATTTTATTTTAGAAATGGAAATCAGAATTGCTATGTTATTTCTTATTGACGGAGCAAAGTGAAACTTAATTTTTGATTTATCATTGACAAAAATCATATTTCATCTGGCTAATCATTTTCATTTTTGAACAAATTATTTTAATGGTCTCCGTTCAAAAGGTTCAAATAAAAAACTGCTTTCATTGT
>JAHEZG010000166.1 GCA_023251195.1 Chitinophagaceae bacterium
TGTTGTTCCCTGTATCATCGGGCCTGTTGCGCCAATTGGATTAATGTATTTCCAAACTGTAATTTTTGCTGAATCAATTTCAAAAAATGTTCCTTTCGCGCCCGAACAAATCAATACATTTCTGTTTTCAAAAATCTGTGCGCCTGAAATATTTGACGAATAAAAATCAGTTGGAGTTGGCGCTTCATAAGTCCATGTTAAACTTGCAGGAGCAAAAGGTAAAGCCTGATTGTACTCGCCTTGCGAATTCACCGGAGTGGTAATAATATCAATAGAAGAAAAACTTCCGGCAGGCCGTCCGGCTCCATTATTAAAAACGAGAATGCTTGCTTCGTAAGGCAAGCCCGAAGTAATCCAATGCGCATTGTGCTGACCAAATAGTTTTTTATCAGTCATTAATCCATTATTGTAAGTCTGCGGATTACCCCACCGATATAACAAATCTCCTCCCTTTCCGGAATTGCCCCCAGAATGTGCGGCAGCTTCAACCGTTGTTGTGCTGTGATCAATGATCCAGATTTCATTAAAGTTATGCGAGCTTAATAGCACTTGATCTAATTGCGGATTGTAATCAATTGCATTCATGTGCAACCAATCAAAATTCGCCAAACCGATTCCGGGAAAATTCAGGTGCAACAATTCAGGATGCAAACCAACGATTGCAAAATTATTTTTTGTTGAATCAAATTCCTGCACCAGATGATCCCACACATGCCACTCCCACACAATGTTTGCGCTATCAGTTCCAACGGGTTGCAATTCAATAATTTTTTCGCTCCACAATGTACTTGGCATCCATGATGGGTTTCTGCCTTCAGCAATTGCCTCAGCATTTGTTTTACTTTCCCAAACGATGGCAAGCACATTTCCATTGGGCATAGGTTTAATATCGTGATGCTGACACTCAGCATTACTTGAGATGGTGTAACTCCAAACCACATTTCCATTCCAGTCTATTTTTTCAATGATGCCGCCTTGTCCGCCGGAAACAAATGTGGTATTGTTTGTATTTCCAGTTCTTAATAAATTTCCATCAGGCAATAAATAAACTGCCTGACCGGGGCGATAAGTGCTGTTCCATTGGTGAATTTCTTTACCGCATTTATCAATCAAAAAAGTTTTGGTTGAAGCAATAGGTGAAAACAAAACATAACCAGTATCAATGGTTCCTGAATTGTGTTGCATCAATCCAATTGTTTGAGCAGTTGTTTTCAAAGTGAAAAAAGAAATAAAAATCAGCAGGTAAATATTTTTTTTCATTGAAAGGAATTTTGCATTGGATGCAAAATGAGAAAGAAAGTTTAGTGCAAGAAAAATATTTCTCAATACATCATTTCATCAAATAAAAATCCCCGTTCTGCAAATGCAAAACGGGGATTCAATTTTTGTAAACTGTATTTCTAATAACTAATCATCAAATCAACTTATAACTTTTAAGCTCACCATTTCCATCCAATGGTAAATGTGAATTGATTGGTGAAAGAATTCAGCTTCACACCAGGAACATCCACGCCTGTTAATGAATAAGGTTGAAGGAATGATGCTGATTTTGTTCTTGCAAAACCAAGGTCAATAAAATATCCATCTTCTTTTATTCCGATTCCTCCGCTGTAAACTGTTGCCTTGTTATCAAATCCGGATACTGCAGCATCAGGTTTAAACGGACTGCCGTACAATGCATATCCCAATCGTAACCGAACAATATCAATCACGGCTTCGCCACCCAATCTTATGTTATATGATGAGACATATTTTTTACTGATGGTTTGGTTCAATGAATTTTCATAGCTCTTATTATCAGTAGAATTTCCATTATTGAAGGAAAAAAAGGCTTCGCTATAATCCAGAAATTCATAATCCATTGACAGGAATCCATACTTTTTAAATGTGAGTGCCAAGCTTCCATTCAATCTCCAAGGAGTTGTGATGTTGTAATCAAACGAACCATCAGGCGACGATGAATCAAAAGTTCCAAGCGTATCATCCAACACAGTTTTCATAGAACTGTTATAACGGTCGTGCATAAATAAAAAAGACGGACTGTGAACCGAACCACCAATTCGAACATAATCATTGAGTCGCGCAATCAAACCGAATTTCAAATCAACACCCGCACCACTGGTGTGTTGAGTTTGATTGTAGTTAAATGATTTGAAATAAGCAATGCTGTCGTTTGCATCAGTTTCAGTGTAATCAGAACTAAAATTATAATTCACATCAATTAACCCAAGCGAAGCTCCCAGGTATAACCGGTCATTATAATTTGCCCCCATAGTAAATGCATATTCAGTCATGCCGCCACGAGTGGTGTATGATTGTTCTTGCTTCACTTGTCCCCCTTCAGTAAGTGCCCAATAACCTGTTGCCGAATCGTATTGAAGAAGGGCAGTATTGTAAGCAAGACCAGCATCAAATGGGAAAGCATTTTCAATATCACCTGTTGAAACCTGGGATCCGTTTGCACTTTCAACAAATTTTTCAGCAAGACTTGATGATGGATTAAATCCGGAATAATAAACACTGTTATGAAAACCGGCAATGCGATTTCCGCCAAAAGCAAAATTCAAATTTCGCCATTTACGGTTTTCTTTTTCTTCAATTTGTTTCACCCAAACAAATCCGAAACCCGAAATATTAAAATTGTACTTGTGGTCGTCAACAGAATTTCCGGTAAACAAACTATTGCTTTTGATTGAAAGAAAAGAAGGTGAAAATGAAAACTGACTATTCTGAAAAATTGAAACACCCGCCGGATTAATTACAAGCGAACTGTAATCGCCCCCCAACGCACCAAATGCACTTCCGGCGCCAAGTCCGCGCCCGCTTGAACCATACATCAGTTGCGAATAGCGAATTGCATCTTCATCAGTTTGCGCAAAAACTAAATTGGAGAGTAGAAATGACACACTTATGGCTGTAAGAATCTTTTTCATAAAGATTTATTTAGGTGACTGAATTATTATTTAGGAGTTTTTCCGAATGAAGGCTTGCTGCTTCCTGATGAAGAAGAGGAAGAAGATTTATTACTGCTTCCTGAATTATTGGAAGATGAACTTTTATAACTGCTTCCTGAATTGTTTGAAGAAGAACTTTGTGATGGCTTACTATAAGTTGGCGTTGAACTTTGCTGTTGTTTTGGTGCACTGTAATTATTTCCGGCACTTTGATTTGTTGATTTGTTGTATTGAGTTGATTGCTGATTTGAATAATTATTTCCTGAATTATTTTGTTGAGGTTGATTATAGGATTGATAATTACTGCCACTGTTATTTTGACCGGAAGGTTTTTGACTTGAATAATTTTGTTGGGAGTTATTGGCACCAGAACCTGATTGAAAATTATATCCACTGCTGTTAGAGGATTGTTTTGGTTGTGGCTTCGAATTATTTTGATTCTGTTGATTCACTTTAGGAGCGGAGCCTTGTTGTTGTGGTGTACTGTATTTTGGTGTAGAATTATTCTGCTGTTGTGGAGCTGAGTATTTAGGGGTAGAATTGTTTTGCTGAGTTTGAGTTTGCTGTTGTTGCGGTTGTTTTTGCACCTGCTGTTGAGGCTGTTGCTGTGTTTGAGGTGCTTGTTGTTGTGTTTGAGGTGTAGGCTTACTCCACTGGTTGGTAGAATTTGGTGCTTGCTGTGTTTGTTGTTGTTGCACAGGTTTTGTTGCAGATGAATTTGAATTCTGTTGTTGGTTTTGAACTTGAGAATTATTCAACGGCTTTGTTGTGTTTGTTGAAGTCGGATTTTGAACACTTGTATTACCCGAAAAATTTCCGGCATCAGTAACCTTGGTTGGCGGAGCTGTGGTTTTAGAAATAGTAGAACCATCAGAAACCTGGCCATTGTTCTGAGTTGCTTTACCGGTATTGTAATTCACTGGTTCTTCAGTTTTCCCACCTAAACCACCGGTTTCGTAGGTAGTGTTCGATGTGTTTCCACCATAACTGGTATGTGAACCATAGTAAGTATCGTTACTATAGTAATAAGTTGGATCGTAATAATTATTATAATTATTATTTCCGTATCCATAATAGTTTCCATAATAACCATCATTGTATCCATTCCAGTAACCATTGTTGTATCCATTCCAATACCCGTTGCCATAACCACCATATCCATATCCATAATTCGGATAGCCATAGTTATAATATCCAGGATAGTAATAATTACTGTACCATGGAGAATAATAGTTGTTGTAAGCACAACCCCACCAAGGATTATAATTTCCAAAACTTATGGAGAAAGAAAATCCACCTGGATAGTATGAGTAGTAAGTTGGGCTGTAAGAATACCAGTAAGGATTGCAATAAATAGGGCTGTAATAATTATAACCATAATATGGTGAATACCATCTGCGGATATTTCTGGTGTAGTAATAATCATCGTCGTCATAAGCATAACTTGTACTTCCATCATAATAATTATTGGTGATGTAGGTATTTCCGTTCGCATCAGTTTCTGAACGCTGATTATTGTTATCAGTATTGGTATCGTAGTTCTGGTTGTTATCCTGCACATATTCCTGTTGTTGCTCTTGCTGAACAGGTGGAGCCGCATCATATTGATTCACTTTATCCTGATTGTTCTGGCGGTCGGCATGACTGTAATATAAATCATCAGGTGTTTTTGAAACCTGCCCTGTAGTGCTGCACGATGCAAGTAGTACTGATAAAATTAATAAGCCAAATATGTTTTTGGTTATTGTTATCATTTTTTTGGAAGTGAATTCACCAATCGTTTTCATGGCTTTGAATTTATTGTTAGAGGTAAAAAAAATTGCAAGGTTTAAAGTTCGGTTATTAAACTGAAAATTAATTTTGTTTTTATTCACTGCTTTTGAAATTGATTCGAAAATAATTCTTCAATTTGCGCCTTCAAATCAGAAAACAGTAGAATTTCATCAGCTGTTTTCCAACATTATGCCAAACTTAAATCATGAGTAAAGAAATAACGAGCAGAGCACAGGATTATTCGCAGTGGTACAACGACCTTGTCATCAAAGGAGGACTGGCAGATTACTCTGCAGTTCGTGGGTGCATGGTCATTAAACCGTATGGTTATTCCATTTGGGAAAAAATACAACGAACACTGGATGATATGTTCAAAGCAACCGGACATGTGAATGCGTACTTCCCGCTTTTCATTCCAAAAAGTTTTTTGTCGAAAGAAGCTGCGCATGTCGAGGGCTTTGCAAAAGAGTGTGCGGTTGTTACACATTATCGTTTGAAAAATTCTCCCGACGGAAAAGGAATCATCGTTGATCCGGATGCGAAACTCGAAGAGGAATTAATTGTGCGACCAACTTCTGAAACCATTATCTGGAATACTTACAAAGACTGGATTACCTCGTATCGCGATTTGCCTTTACTTATTAATCAGTGGGCAAATGTGGTTAGGTGGGAAATGCGCACTCGTTTGTTTTTGCGTACTGCTGAATTTTTGTGGCAGGAAGGTCACACTGCACATGCAACAAAGGAAGAAGCAGTGGAAGAAACCATGAAGATGCTCGGCGTGTATGCTGATTTTGCAGAACAGTGGATGGCGATTCCGGTAATCAAAGGATACAAAACCGCGAACGAACGATTTGCCGGAGCTGAAGACACATACTGCATTGAAGCATTGATGCAGGATGGAAAAGCATTGCAGGCAGGCACCTCACATTTTCTCGGGCAAAATTTTGCGAAAGCATTTGATGTGAAATTTGTAACGAAGGAAAATAAATCAGAATTTGTTTGGGCAACATCGTGGGGAGTTTCAACGCGCTTGATTGGCGCGCTGATAATGGCGCATTCTGATGATAAAGGATTAATTCTTCCACCGAAACTTGCACCGATACAAGTAGTGATTGTTCCGATTTATAAAACGGATGAACAACTTGCAACCATAAATGAAAAAGCAACTGAGATAAAAAAATCATTGGAAGCAAAAGGCATCAGTGTGAAGTACGACAATGATGATAAACAAAAACCGGGTTGGAAATTTGCCGAGTACGAAATGAAGGGAGTACCGATTCGCATTGCAATGGGACCTCGTGACATTGAAAACGGTACAGTAGAAATTGCGCGCCGCGACACCGGAGAAAAACACACTTACACTTTTACCGACCTCTCCACCAAAGTGGAACACCTGTTAGAACAAATTCAGTTGAACATTTTTCAAAAGGCATTGGACTATCGTGACGAACACATTACACGAGCTGATACCTGGGATGAATTTGTTGATGTGCTCGAAAATAAAACAGGATTTATTTCCGCACACTGGGATGGAACTTCAGAAACTGAATTGAAGATTAAAGAAAAAACAAAAGCCACCATTCGATGCATTGAATTAAATGCACATGCCGAAGAAGGAAAGTGCATTCTTACTGGAAATCCTTCACGCAAACGGGTGCTTTTTGCAAAAGCATATTGATTATGCCCAAAAACAAAAAACAATCTCAAACACCAAGAGACCTTATCATCGAAAACCTTAGTAAAAAAGGTCAGGTGATAAAGCAGGTGACTACAACAACTCACGAAGTGTTTCATGAGTTTAAAAATCTGTTGCGCAAAACACAAAGCGAACTCGCATATACTTTAGTGAAGAGCAACATCAAAGTTGATTTACAATATTCCGACATCGGGCAGTTTGAAGCGGAGATGAAACTGAATGACGAGATGGTGATTTATGCGCAGCACTCCAATGTATTTACTTTCGATCAGGACCATTACATCTGGCGACTGCCGTATGTGCAGGAAGATCCGATGCGTGCGCATTGCGGAATGATTCAGATTTATAATTTCCTGAGTGATTCATTTAAGTACAACCGCAATCACGATATCGGTTACATGATTGCGCGCTTGTTCGTAAACAAAGACAAACATTTTTTCATTGAAGGAAAACGGCAACTTGGGTTTTTATACAATGATTTTGAAAACCTGGTTCTCGATTCCACACACATTCAGGATGTAATTGAGTCATCCATTCTTTATACTTTGAATTTTGATTTACTGGTTCCGCCTTATGAGATGGTAAAAGAATTAACCATCAATCAGAAAATAGAAATGCAGGGAATACAATCGCAACAAACCGGCAAGAGATTAGGTTTTCGTTTCAGTGCCGATGCTGATGAAATCAAGTAAAGATATTTACGATTCCAATTTCTTCGGTATTCCAATTTTGTGAAATGAACTTAGTGAATTATTTATTTTCAGGTAAAACTCTCACCAAATTTCTCACTCGTAATTCCGCTCAAACACTTCGAACGAATACGGAAATTTATTTTTTTCGTCAGGTAAATGTTTATCGTTCAGTACTTCTTTCCAATCAGTTTTGCTTAGTGCAGGAAAAAAAGTATCGCCTTCAAAATCGTGATGAATGCGGGTGAGATATACTTTATCGGTCCACACCAATGCCTGAATAAAAATATCGCCGCCACCAATGATGAAACATTCAGTTTCGCCATGATCTTTTGCATAATCTATCGCCTGCTGCAATTGATTTACCACCATACATCCTTCTGCGGAAAAATCTTCTTGTCTGGTAATGATGATGTTTGTTCTGTTTGGAAGTGGCTTACCTAATGCATCAAAAGTTTTTCGTCCCATGATAATGCAATGGCCAGAAGTGGTTTGTTTAAAATACTTCATATCGGCAGGCATGTGCCAGGGCAATTGATTTTCTTTTCCGATCACATCGTTTTGCGCAGCGGCTACTATCATGGAAACAATCATACTGCAATTGGGGCTTTGATGGATGGATGAGGGTTGTAATTCACTAATTCGAAATCGCTGAATTTAAAATCGAAAATGTTTTTCACTTCAGCATTCAATTTCATTTGTGGTAACGGGCGAAAATCTCTCGACAGCAACTCATTCACCTGTTCAAGGTGATTGCTGTAAATGTGCGCATCACCAAATGTGTGAACGAATTCGCCAGGTTGTAAATCGCAAACCTGGGCCATCATCATGAGCAACAAAGCATATGATGCGATGTTGAACGGCACACCTAAAAAAACATCGGCACTGCGCTGATATAACTGACAACTTAATTTTCCATTCGCTACATAAAACTGAAACAACAAGTGACACGGAGGCAATTTCATTTTGTCAATATCAGCAACATTCCAAGCACTCACAATTAATCGGCGAGAGTCAGGATTCTTTTTTATCTGATCTATCAATTGCGCAATCTGATCAATCACTTTTCCGTCAGCTGACTGCCAGCTTCGCCATTGTTTACCGTATACAGGACCGAGTTCACCATTTGCATCAGCCCATTCATCCCAGATGCTGATACCATTTTCTTTTAAATATTTTATGTTGGTAGCACCCTGCAAAAACCAAAGCAACTCGTGAATGATTGATTTGGTGTGCAACTTTTTAGTAGTGAGTAGCGGAAAACCATCTGCTAAATCGAATCGCATCTGGTAACCGAAATAACTGATAGTGCCGGTTCCGGTGCGATCCGATTTTTTTACTCCTTTTTCTAAAACTGTTT
>JAHEZG010000002.1:0-3095 GCA_023251195.1 Chitinophagaceae bacterium
CATTGTGATTCTTAAGTGAATTAAATTTTTTCAGCGTGTCTTCAATAAAATTTTCTTCTTCCAACAAATGTTGTTTTCCCTTTTTCAAATTTGTTTTGTTGAACCAATCGTGATTGCCCGGGATAAAATATGCTGAGCCTTTGTAATCTCTGAGAATATTAAGTTGCCCCATCAGTCGCTCTTTTGCCAAAGGAGTGCCATCGTATCCACCGACATTTAAACTTGCCAAACCAAGTATGGAGCCGGTGTAACAGTTGTCGCCTAAAAAAATAACTGCGCTGTTTGGGTTGGCTTCGAGTTTTACTTTTAATTGTTTGAGTGTCGCTCCAACTGAATCACTTTCACCTGCATCGCCAATCAGAAATAATTTGAAAGTTGGTTGGTCAGGAATCTGCGAGAAGCAACTATTGAAACTGAATAAAAAAATAACTGAGAGAATAAGTGTCTTAAAATATTTCATGATTCAGTTTGTGAAGTAATTCCAACTCTTAATGCTTTTAAACTTTGTACTCCCAGTAATTCTTCGAGGTCAAGATATTCCAAATCGTTGTTTAATATTTTTTCATCCTGCAAAGTTTTAATGAATCCAACATACTCATCAGCATCTTGCTGGTTCAGGTACACCATAGCAATTTTATCAGGTTGTGTTAACCGCTCTTCGGAATTCAGCAGATGAACTTTGTCAATTCTTTTTTTAATCATCTGATAACGGATGTTGTATGTGCCTTCAACATCAAATCTTTTTTCATCGTTGCGAAAATATATGTCTATCGGTTCGCCATTGATGAAGATGAGGTAAGTGGTGTGTAATTCTTTCGGCATTGTTTTCAGTAAGCGCGTGGCAATGCTGTTTATTGCTGCCATTGATTTTATCTGTTCGATGCGAAGACTCTTTAAATGTACCGGTTCAAAATGTTTATCGTTTGTGATGGATTCTCCGATGTAGATATCGTATTCAATTCCATCGGAGCGAAATTTATCGAAGTAGCACGGATATGTTTTTTGAAACTCGTCATTCATCTGTTCGAGGTTGTTGCTGACTGCTCGCGTAATCATTCGCAATGATTTTTCCAGGTCTCTTCTGTTCTTGTGTGCGCTTCCTGTTTTTTCATTTAGCTCATTCAAATATTTTTCAATGATGTCAGATAAAGTTTTATCGGCTTGTTTAATTTCTGTAAGAAGCGGCAACACTTCTTTCTCAAAAAATAAATTCAGCTTTTGATTTTCATTGTCGTCGAATCCATCAACTAATTTTTCCACCCATCTTTTGCATTTCGAAATCATTTCATCAATTCCGTTCATAGTTGCCACCGCCGTTGTTGGTCTCCCGACCAACAACTTGAGCGCAGTAAATGTTTCTGTCAAAAGATTTAAGTTCAATCGCAAATCATCAAGCAATGCTTTGCTTCTTGCAAGGGAAAAGTTGCGGATGTCAATGGCGCCGTACAACGGATACACACATTTGAAATTTATTATTTCTGTATCGGATTCTTCTTCTGTCGTTTTTGATGTTTTCACCAGCAACTTTTGCTTGGTTCGCATGTAGCGCCAAGCTGCTTCGTGAAATTTCCATTGCACTGATTTTTGAATGGCGGTAAATCTTTCGTAAACCACAGCAGGCATTTGAGAATTGAAATCATCAATGGAGTTTTTCATGAACTGCGAGAGAACAGGAACCGTGGTGTTGATGCGCGCAATTATTTTTTCAGTCAGCAAATCTTTTTCTTCAGTATGAATTTCAAGTGCACCGGTTAATTGATTGTTGTGTAACAGTGGAAGCAAGGCATACGAAACCATTTTTGTTTTTTGCAACTCAGTAATTAATTCTTCTTCTGAATTTGTGTTGTCGAAGTTTTTCAGGAAGATGGGTTTTGATTTTTTCTGAAATGCTTCCATCAGTTTCTGGAGGAGAGATTGTGAGATTAAAGTTTCACTGTACTCCAATAAAAATTTATCGTTGAGCTTAACAAAGGGAATCAGTTTGAAATTAATTTCACGGTTGCCTGCTAATGCTTTTAATGCAGCAATTACTTCATCTGCATTGTTTGGATTGTTGCTGTTGACGATGCTGTCTTTTATTTTTTTTACAACATACTCTTCTGTGCGGTCGTAAAGTGTGATGACGGTGAAACCAGTGAAGGAAAATAATTTGAGTGGTAAAATTTTACTAAGGTATTCAATGAGAGTGTTGTCGTTCACATGAATTTCCATTTCAATCAAATCCAGTTTCGGCAGCGCAGATTTTGCTTCCACTTTTACGAAGGTGGAATCAATATTCATTTTGTAGTACTTCATTATTCCTTCTCCGGTATCAGCGAAGGGTTGAATAAGTTCTGCTTTCACGAGTGATTTATAATCATAAATATTTTCTAAAAGGAGCGAATAGATAAATGAGAGTTGCAGATTGTTATTGGTGTTCTCGTTGCCTGCATCGTTGCTGAAGGCATCCGGTGTTACATTGGAGATTAAATTGTAGAATGGTTCGGTGCCGTAAAACACGGTGCGCGAATCGGGAGTGGCGAGCACCCAGTAAACTTCATCTCCTGTTATGCCGGTCATACCTGAGTATATCAGTTCGAGGAGTTCGGTGTATTTATTTACTGTTTCAACTTTTATTGTCGCATCAAGTTCGGGATACTCGTTGAATTTCTGAATGAGAAAGTTGAAGAATTTTGTTTTGACAATGGTGGATTCTGCTTCGACATTTCGTTTGAGGAAATCAGAAAATGGTTTGAATGAGAGTCCGGCATCAAGCGGAACACCCGTTGTTTTGTTTTGAGAAATTGGTAATAAAAAATGTTTCATGTCAATTAGTATCTGAACCCCAAAAGCACATAAGGATAAATCCCCTCAACAGAATAAGCAACAACAGCACGAATAACAATAATGTGAGCAGGAGCAAAATAAAATCCGCCGCCGTAACCTGTATGCCAGACAGTGGAATGATCATTCAACTGCCACACACGACCAACATCATAAAAACCAAGCACACCAACCTGACCGGGAAGAATGTAGGAAGCGAAATCGGCGAGCTTGATGCGGAGTTCGAGGTTGTTGTAAAGAAGGTGCTGACCGGAATAACGATTCGTATGGTA
>JAHEZG010000002.1:3105-15826 GCA_023251195.1 Chitinophagaceae bacterium
TCTCTCTGCCACCAAGGAAAGCAGTCTGGTAAAAAGCAGGCTGACCAAGTGTAACAGTTCCGCCGATTCGTTCGGCAACCACGATTGTTGAACGCGAATTGATGCTTTTGAACAAAGCAATCTCACCATTAAATTGAGCATAGTTGCGGGAGTAGGAGTTCAACCCTCCATAACCAAGCAACTGAAAGTTGATGTACGAACCATACTGCGGCAAACGAATATCATTTCTTTTATCACTGATAAAATTGAGTGCAATGCCACCATGCATTTTTTCTTTTGAAATGGTCAGCGAATCATAAGTGCGAACGAGATTCGTGGATTCAATAAAACGGTTTGTATTGTTCGAAGCATCATATTGATAGATTTGAAACGAAGGTCCCATACTGAAACTCGTGCTCTTCCTGCTTTTCCAGCGAATCGCAGGATCAACATTAAAAATATTGTAGCGGGCAAGGTAGAATCGTTTACTGATTCCGCTGGTAATGATTGGCGTTTCGTTTCCGGTGCCGAAATAATTTTGCGTGTTAATGGGCACCATCGCATTTGCACTTAATGTAAAATCTGCCTTGTTAAAGGTGTGCAGCCACTCACCTTTGTACTTAATGCTGAATGCCTGCGTGCTGAAAGAGTGCGCGCCAATAATCTGCTGCGCACTTCCGTAAGGAACTTTTCGGAAACCCTGGTGCACATATTTTATTCCGCCGCCGAGAATTAATCCATCGTCAATGTTGAATCCGAAGGCAACGAGCGGCAGCACCACATTGTAACGGTTGGTGGGAACGAATGCAGTTTTGGTGCTGTCGTTTGAAAAGTGTTTGCTGAGGCGACCGCGCTTTCCTTCAATCACTACACTCTTTCGTTTTCCATACACATCAATGCTTTTGTGTGCGGTTATGATGTTGTAATTTTTATTTCCACTGTTGCCGATGATGCGCAGCTTGATAGATGAATGCTGATTGTTGACGATGATGCTGTCGTTTCCTTTGCCGGTATAGAGGCGTATTTCGTGTGTGACCTTGGAGTCGAAGGTTTTTTTGAAGTAAATGTTTTTCGCTGAACCGTTATCGGAGAGTTTATAAATTGAAATGGTTAAAGCATGCCTGGTGCTGTCGGTAATTTCGATGAGTTCGTTTTTATCGGAGCATTGTATGTCAACAATTTTGTTGAGCGAAAAATAATATTCGCTCATCGCGTTGCTGATGTTATCGCGACGGAGTTTCATTTCGGCGAGCATCTCATCGTGACTAAAATTGTAAATGACTTTCGGTAAAGTTTGCAGCGATGCTTCTAAAGCAGAATCGGAAAGTGCGGCAACAAATTCATTCGTCAGTTTCATCCACTCATCGTAACTCCATTCATTCAGAAACCGTCCGTTCAGATATTTTCCATTGAAGAAAGAATAATTCACGGCATGTATGTACGATTTGAATCCGCGGATTTTAGGTTGAATCCATTTGCGCGAAGCGATGTTTGGAAGCAATCCTTCGTTCACACAAAATGCCTGGTCACGGTCCTTCGGCATTGGTAAATATTTTTTTGCAGAATCATTTCCAACATTCACCCATCGCCACTGCCCCTCGTGTCGGTCCCAGTCGCCGATAAATAAATCGAGCAACCGTGCACGGAAAAAAGTCGTATCGTCAATGGAATTGTTGTTGTCTTTATCCAACTTGTCGAGCATCTTAAAAGTGTTCGATGATTTGCCAAGCGGCTCGCGCTCTTCCAATAAACAAACCGTGTTTGCAAATTGCGAATTGTAAATTCCCAATAAAGTATCAGGCGAAACATATCCGATGATTGGATTGGAGTGCGGAATCTTTACTGCATCAGATAACACCGGAATCATGAGCGCACCAAAAGGATTTTGTGCACTCATTGCATCCTTCAGCCAACTCTTAACAAAGGTTGCTCTCAATACTTCGGGTAATAAATTCTCCGGAAATTTTTCGACACTGCGCAGCACATATTCATTTCCGAGTTTGTCTTCGAGCCGAAGTGAATGTGTTTGCATTCCGCCACCACGCATGGTCGGTGTCAATCCGCCTTTTATGTGAGAGATTTTTAAAACAGGCATTGTTGAATAGGCACCGTATTCTTTCCGATAATTTTCTCCGAAGAAATTTCTGTGGAAATTATTTACGCTGTCATATTGTGCAAACACGGGAATGGAAATGCTGTCTTCATTATATTCTTGAATTGCTGAATCTTCTTTGAATTTAAAACTTGTATAGGGTTGCGTGTAAGTGAAACCAACTGTAACAGTGGTATCGTGTTGCACATAGTAAGTAAATCGTACGCTGTTACCGGGCAGCAAATCGGCTGTAGTAAATCCCGCATCGCTTTCCCGGTAAAGCGCGTGTTTATTTTTTTTGATGAAGCGGTGTTTTCCTTCCACACCTGTTATCACCTGTAACTGTTTTCCTTTTATCAATTGCATCCCCGGTTCGTGACCGCTCACATGAACGATGTTCGGCATGCCGGGATACAACACATCCACCTGCCGAATCATTTTCTTATACAACGGATGACCAATATCCTGCGGAGTGGCGAAAGTGTTTTTATAAAAAACATACAGCGAACCAATAACAGGCAATGGAATGAAAAGGTTTTTATTCAAATCAGTCAGTGGAAATAAATGTTCCTTCAGCGAATAGTGACCACCGTGCATTCCGTAACTGTCAAACGGGTGATGCGACACGAGCAGAATAACTTTGTAGCGGTTTTTATTTATCAGTTCGGAAAGTGCATCACTCACTTCCTGTCGCGTGGAACAATTGCAATCAGCCTCTTCATTTGATTTATCAAACTGGTACAGCCACCATTCAGAATCGAATGCTATGATGACCATGCTGTCGCCGACATTGATGGAAATGGGGTCGGGGCAACCATCCACCGGAAGCATCTGTAACAGTGAATCCTGTAATGAGTTAATGTAGTTCCATTGTTGTTTTATTTTTTGCATTCCATCGGGAGCGCCTTTGTCCCAATCAGCATCACCCGAAATAAAACAGACGGGAGCGCCTTCGTTAGTAAAACTTTTATACTGCGATTCGAGAATCTTTTTTGCTGCTGCTTCTTTGTCGCCGCCATTTAACGGATAACCATTTGGCAAAATATTATCACCGAGAAACAACACGGTGGTTTTGTTTTCGATTACCTGTTGCGATGCAGATTTAATTATTGATTGCTGTGAATTATTTATTGCTCCGGCATTGCCGATAAATATGACGCGATGCAAAACGGAATCCTGTGCATGCAAAATTTGTGTTGCAGCGAAAAGGCAAATGAAAAACAGGAAATTTTTTTTCATCTAATCGTATGAGAATTTCATAATAGAAGCCTTGGTGCCGTCGCTTTTTTCATTGGAGATATAGAGGTTGCAATCATTGTCAAATGCTATGCCTTCGGGCTGGCGAAAGATGGATGGCTTGAGGGGATAAACTTCTTTCACTTTCCAATCACTATCGGTAACCACCAATAATTTATTTACAGATGAAATGATGTACCATTCATTGGTACACGGATTTAACGCAAGACCTGAAGGACGAAAGTCAATTTTTTTATCGTCTGATTTCGCTTCAATTTCTTTTACATCAACAAAAAATTTTCCATCGGCAACGATGATGCCTTCTTCTGAAATTTTAAAAATGTAGCCCTTGCATTTATCGTTGCTGCCATCCTTGCTGTGCTTGGTCAAAACAAACAACTGGTTGGTGGTTTCGTTGGCGCTGATGCTTTCGTATTCGCCATCGGGCAACATTTTTTTCCATTCATTGGCTGTATCAACTACTGCATTGCGTGATTGGTTAAAAGGAAAAGTAACGAACACACCATCGCTTCTTAAAAGAATAACATACTCATTGCAAATGGCGAGGTCTTCGTAATCGCCCTTCTTTCCGAATTTGGAAATGATTTCGTTTTTATCACCCATTTGAAAATGAAAAAGTTTTGAACTTTCATCTTCTTCAGTATAAACAGTATCAGAATTGCCCTTGTAAAATGCAATGCCTGATGCTTCACTGAGTGCATCGGGCAGCGATACTCTTTCCGGATGAGTGAGGTGATATTCGGTTGGGTTTTTTATTTCGGCATTCATCATTGTTGTTTGTATGGCTATCGGTGTGAAAAACATAATAGCTATTACATAGGCAATTACTGAAGCAATTAATCCCCACATAAAAATGTTGTAGGATATGCGGAGCATCTTGTATTTTCTGCCAAGTACCACGCCCTGCGCGTGCACATCGTGAATTAATGTTTCGTACAAAAAATTCCGGTCTTCCATTACACTATACATTCCTGCGGTGTAAACAGGTAACGACATTTTATAAAAATTTCCGAAGAACAAAAGGTTTGCTTTTTTTTCGGTTATGTCTGTTTCAGTAAATACACCATCCGGAATTGAAGGTCGGGTTGCTAAAACAGAAAAAATAATGGTGATTAAACTAACAGTAATAAAAAGAATAGAAGGATAGACCAAAGAATTTGTGGGGTCCAATTTGCGCAGGAGCACTCCAAGTATAATGGATAGTATAATTGAATTTACAGTAATCATGATGTGCGCTTTGTTATCAGCCATATCACTCAGCCGCTGATTATTACCCGATGTAATACGAAACATGGTTTGAATGCCGCGGCTGGCAGGCGCATCTTTTGCGTTCAGCTCTTCCTGTTTTTCGTTCTCTTTCTCCCCGAGCTCTTTGTTGTAATGATTTTTTTTCACAGTTGTAATTTTTGTATCACCGTCCTCATCTTTTACTTCATGCTCTTGTTTTGATTGGAGTCGGAGCAGATTTTCCTTTTTTTTTTCGCCTAACAAATCGTTGCAGTAATCAGTGAAGTAATGATGCTCTTCTAAGAGTTTGATTGTTTGAGCGCGCCATACTTTTTTCTTTATCTCAATTCCGTTAATGGCTTCAACTTCTTTGTGTAACAGTTTATTCCGCACAGCAAAATCATCCGTGCCGAGATGAAACAAATCCGCATCACAGATGATTTGCTCCATTAAATTTTTTGGTTGTTGCGGCATTCGTGTGGCGAGAATGCACTCTTTCACACCGAGAATAATTTCTTCAATGATTCCTTTATCCGATAAAAATTTTTCAGCAATGTCGGCACCTTTTTGTTCGTGATGTTCAACAACAGTGAAGTAACCGATATCGTGAAACCAAGCAGCAGTTTTCACTATAAAATTATCCCGCTCATTGAGCTTGTAGTGAGCGGACATTTGCTCTGCTGCTTCAGCTACACTCATTGTATGCACGAGATTGTGATACAGTAATTTATTGTTTGTGATGTCGTTGAAATACGACCGCACATATTTTTTTACTTCTGCTAAATGTTTTGAATAATCTTCAGTAACTGAATTCATAAAAAGTTGTTTGTAAAAATTATTGCCTGTTATGCTTCATCCTTAGTTGTTCGAACGAGACTGATGCCGGTAACGAAAAAGATGATTCCTAAAATTCCGAAAATGATGATGCCTCTTATGTCGCGTTGCGCTCCACCGGTGTTCATGAAAAGCACAGCGCCGTAAATCAATCCGATGATTCCTGCGGTGGTAAGTATTGCTCCGAAAATTCTTTTTAAGTTCATGATTTTGTTTTTAGGAAATTAAATTTTTGCAAGCGTGAGTTTGTTCAATTGCTTTTGCTCCGATGAATTCTTGTGCATGTTCCAGTTCATGCTTAAACCGGTTGCACCTTTCGGAGAAGCAAAAGCACCGACTGTTACATTTTTATTCTGCAGGCGATGAAGAGATGGAATAGCGATTCCGCAAATGGCACCAATGGACATACCGGTAAGAATATCGGAAGGAAAATGTTTGAGTGCGCGAAGCCGCAGGTAACCCATTGCTAAAGCTGGAACAGTTGCCGCGGCATAAAACAGAATTTTCTTCGCACCTAATTCGGGATGATAATCGCAATAAACCTTTGCCATAAAAAAAGTAGCGGCAGTTGCAGATGATACATGCCCTGCGAAAAAAGAATTTCTATTGTTGCCGATATTCCGATCACCAACAGGAATGCTGGTGTAGTATGTCATCGGACGAAACTTGTTTTGAAAAGTCGGTCCGAGGAAACTGTAATTGAAAATCGAAAAAGTAATTGCCTGACTTTCGTAATACATAAGCAACAACTTCAATCCATCGTGACGAATGTTTTTATTGAACGCAAGTGTTACAGGTAAAATGAAAATGCCGGTAATAACATTGTCGCTCATCTTATCAAAGAAGACGCGCTTAGCAGGATCCTGCATTAAACCCCAACGATCAAAACGAGTTAACACATTTGGATTGAGTGCAGCGAGTTCTTCGTCAGTGATTTTATCTTTTCCGAGAATCCGTGGTATCGCAAAATAATCGCCGATAGTTCCTATTGCTGAAATTCCAATGGTTAATCCAACTCTTATTTTATAAGGATGAATAAAGGATTGAGTTTTAGTTGTTGAATCAGTTTCTGAATTAGTCGAAACTGAGTTCTCTTGTGTTTTCAATAAAGAATCTGCCAATGAAATCTGAGCATAAGCATTCCTACTTATGGTATGGCTTATTATAAAGAACAAAATAATTTTCAGAGGAAATTTTTTCATAAATAATTTATACTTGAAAAATCTTAACCCAGAATAACTATGAGTGCGAAAATGAAACCCGGTAACCAGAACAGAAGTGTCAGAATTAAATCAATCCAAAAGTTGGTAGTTATGGCACCTTCATAAAGTATTACTCCGAGTGGTGGAATAAAAAACGCTACAACCGCACAGATCAATTGATTGCTGCCGTGGTCATTTGTAACAGCTGAATTCGAATTTTCTTTTTTGCTTTTTGGTTTTGAATCATTTTCGTTTGGAATGACTGATGCTTTTTTGTCAGTACTTATTATTTCATCATTTGATTTTACTACTTGCTTTGTATCAATCTTATTATTGGTAAAAGGAGAGGTGGAAATTGTTATAGGAATTAAAGGAGTTATAACAGGAGTTATCAGTTCATCCAGTGAAGCCGTAAATATTTCATCTCCAACAATTGTTTGGTCAACATTATTTTTTTCGATGAACTCAGGTTTAGTAACCGCTGCATCGTGATGCGGATTTCCATGTCCATGTTTTTCAATGTGACGGGGAGCGTGTTGCGGCTTGTGATTGTAATGCCCGGGAGCAAATGCCGGATGATATGATACCATGCACGATGACAGGCCAATGATTACAACTAATAGTAAAGCTGTAATGGTGAGTAGTTGTTTTTTCATGAGTCAGTTTTTTTGTTGTTATCAATTGCAATGCTTTATGCTTTGCGATACAAAGGTGACCCTATTGCTATTTAAGACTGTTACACAACTTTATACTTATGTTACATGATTCACACTTTGCAATTGAAAAGGTGCGGGGGAATTAGTCGCTTACTTATTTAGCGGCAAATCACTTTTCACTCGCCTCTCGCTCTCATCAATTATTTAAATGTGTGAATCATGTAAAACTAATTGTGAATAGTGTAACGGTCTGGCTGAACACCGACTGCACTTTTGCTTCGTGATTCGTATTCAACGAGCACACTAAAAATAAAATCATGGGAAATTTGCTTTACACAATCGCAGTCATCTTAGTGATTGGATGGTTAATCGGATTCATTGGATATGGAACCGGAGGCATCATTCACTTATTATTAGTGATAGCAGTCATTGCTGTTTTATTCAATATCATTTCTGGTCGCAAGCCATTAAGCTGAAGCATGAAAAGATTTTGGATATTTTTTATATCAATTATTTTTTCTGCTTCATTAAATGCACAAGACCTAAAATCTTTTGCATTTACCAATCGGAATAATTTTTCATCACTGAATGAATTTCGTCATTCACAAACAATGAATAAAAATTTCATCTATTACTATTCATCTCACCTGAAAAAGGATTTTTTGTTTTCGACTGATACACCCAAACGAAAACACAACATGTATGGCAATTTAACAAGCGACGATACTTTATATAATCGTCGGTATTGCTCATTGATTCCTGCAGTTGAAATTCTCGGTGTTAATTTTTTAACCTGGTCAATTGACCGTTATGTTTTCGATGCTGATTATGCTCGTGTGAGTCCTGAAACATGGAAGTACAATATGAAGGAAGGGTGGGAGTGGGACACCGATCGGTTCGGAATAAATTTTATTGGTCATCCATACTCAGGTACTCTGTTTTACAATTCAGCCCGAGCCAACGGATATAATTTTTTCGGTTCCATTCCATTTGCAATTGGTGGAAGTTTAATGTGGGAATACTTTGGTGAAAATTCTAAACCTTCTTATAATGATTTAATCAATACACCTATCAATGGAATTTTTCTTGGTGAAATACTTTATCGCTTAAGTGAAAATGTTTTAGATGATCAAAGCAGGGGTGGCGAACGATTCTTCCGTGAACTTTCTGCAACAGTACTTTCTCCAATGGTGGGTTTCAACAGATTGGTGCAGGGAAAAATGTTTCGCGTAACACACAAAGAAGTTTACCAGAAAGAGCCGTGCAACATTTCCATTTTCGCCGGCATTCATAAAGTAAATACCAACAAAGAATTTCTCACAGGGAACTTCAATGAAATTTTAAATCTTCAGGTTGATTACGGAAATCCGTTTGAGAAAAGAAACAAGAAACCTTTTGATGTGTTTCGCATCCGGTTGGATTTAAGTTATGGGCAGGGAACTGATTTACTAAACAACATTTCCGGGTATGGAAATTTAATAACGAAGAACAGTAAAGCCGGTGCGATTGATTTATTGCACGGTTTATTTCAGTATTACGATTATTGGGATAATCCAACTTTCGAACTCGGCACCATTGGTTTTGGTGAAGGAGTTATTTCCAAACTAAAAGTTTTTAAAAAATCATTTCTCTATACTTCATTACATATTGGAGTTGCTCCATTTGCAGGAAGCAGTACACGATTTGGTCCTGACACACTCGCGTTTCGTAATTACAATTTCGGTGGAGGCATGGAAGGAAAATTTGAAGCAACATTCAACTTAAGTGAAGCAGCGGCAATAAGTTTTAATGCGTACTACTTCTGGATTCATACCTATCAGGGAATGCCCGGCGATAATTTTGTTGGAATACTAAAACCAAAAATCACTATCCGCATTATAAAAAACATAAGTGTTGGTCTGGAACAATATGTATACATCAACGATCGGTATACACCCAATCGAAAAGCAATACACCAGATTCAAACAGAACAAAAAATTTTCTTACTGTTGTATTTAGAAAACAGAAAACGCAGCGGTCACTACGAATAATTAAATTCATTTTAAAAAATAATTGTTATGAAATTGAGAAGCACTATACTATTTTTTTCATTGCTGATTTTTTGCGGATCTGTACAAGCACAATGGTTGCCGAAAGATTCAACCTACGAATACTGCGCAGTGTGTCACGGTGGTCAGCATCTGATAGGCCAACCATACAATCACCAACTGAAATTAGAATTACCGTTGCTGTTATCGTCCGCAGCAATTTTAACAACCGGTTTCATTATGCAGTCGAGTGATAAAACAAAGCCATATACCGAAGAGCAATTAGTTGGTCTCGACAAAAACTCAATTAATTCATTCGACCGAGTTGCTACCGGATATTGGAAACCAGGAATCGCTTCGGCAAGTGATTACATGCTTATTGGAATTTCTTTTTTACCGGTTTTATTTTTATCAGAGCACCACACCGGTCACGATTTTAAATCATTGCTGATTATGACTGCCGAAACATTCGCGCTCAATTACGGAACCACTTACATTGTTAAAAGCACCGTGAATAGAACGAGACCTTATGTGTATAATACAGAGCTTCCTGTATCAACCAGAACTGATAAAGAATCGCGACAGTCATATTATTCCGGTCATACATCGCAGACTGCTGCTGCCACTTTTTTATTCGCAAAAGTGATTTCCGATTTTCATCCTTACATGAAACCCGGATTAAAAACCGGAATCTGGGCCTTTGCCATAACTGTGCCTGCAGTTGAAGCATACTTACGCGTTAAAGGTGGAAAGCATTATCCTACTGATGTGATTACTGGTTATGCATTAGGTGCATTGAGCGGCTGGCTCATTCCACAATTGCATCGCAACAAGAACTATACACATGGGAAAAGGAAAGATATTTTCAATATGGGAATTGCACCTTCACTTAACGGTGGAATGGTGATGAACATGAGATTGCAGTTTTGATTTTACAAACCTGTTATGAAAAAAATAAAACTGAAAGACATTAGCGAACGCTCACCCGAAAAATTCAGTAAGGAAGAAACAAAAAAAGAATTGCTCAAACTCAAGATCCGGTTAGAGGAATTGCAAAATCTATTATATGCCGAAAGCAAGCATGCACTGCTGGTTATATTACAGGGTATGGATGCATCAGGAAAGGATGGGCTTATAAAAAATGTTTTTGGTGCTGTGGATCCAATGGGGTGCAGGGTGTATTCATTTAAAGCTCCTACAGCAACTGAATTGAAACATGATTTTCTGTGGCGCATTCATCAAGCCGTGCCGGAGAAAGGTTACATAAATATTTTTAACCGTTCGCATTATGAAGATGTGATTGTGCAGCGGGTGCACAAGTGGATTGATGAGCAAACAGTTTTCAAGCGCTTCGGAAATATTAACGACTTCGAAAAATTGCTGACAGGCACCAACACATCGGTGTTAAAATTTTACCTGCATGTTTCGCAGGAAGAGCAATTGAAAAGACTGAAAGAACGGCTGAGCGATGAAACTAAAATGTGGAAGCACAACGAAGCCGATATAAAGGAAAGAGACAAATGGCCAGAGTACATGCAGGCCTACGAAGATGCATTCGAACACTGTTCTGAAAATGCTGATTGGCACATTGTACCTTCAGATCAGAATTGGTACAAAGAATATTATGTGGCCAAAATGGTAGTGGAAAAACTGGAATCATTAAAAATGAAATATCCGGGATTGAAAAAAGCAGAGTAAAGATTCAATCACTTTGTAATTTCAGTTTTTTATAGTTGGTGATCTTATGCATCACACGATCTGTCGTTGTTATTGAATGTGTGAATCTTGCAATTGATATTAAAAGTTATGTAACACTTCAGCACAACTACCAGCTGACCTTTGTCAAGCAAATCAAAAAAATTAAATTCAAAATAAAATGAAAATAGTAAGAGCCTTTTTCTTAGGAATTATCCTGCTCTTCAGTTTAAATGTAAAAGCACAGGTTTCAGTCAATGTAAATATTGGTCCGCTTTGGGGCCCTGTAGGATATACTGATGTGAGATACTACTACTTGCCCGATGTGCAGGCTTACTATGATATTCAAACAGCCATGTTTATTTATTATGAAGGCGGAGTATGGATACATAGAAATTACTTGCCAACACGATACAGCAATTATGATTTATACAGCGGATATAAAGTAGTGATGATTAATTATTATGGCAATACGCCTTATGTCAATTACAACGCTTATAAAACAAATTACCCTAAAGGATATCATGTCAGTTCTCAAAAAACAATTGGTGAACATCCGGGTAATGGAAGTACAAAAACAATTTCGCACAATAAACCTCAGGGAAATGTGCATCATGGAAATAAAAATTCACCAGGACAAGGCAGTGGCAAAAGCCATAGTCAGGGAAAAGGAAAAAAGAAATAAAAGCCAAACCCCATGATGAAACCGGAAGAAATGATGGAAGCCATTCGCTCAAAAAATAAGTTGTTGATTGAGCAAACTAAAAGAATTGCACTGGTGGAAGAAAAAATTGCAGAACTACGCAAGAAATTTTTTCAGTTGAAGTATGCCGGCTTTATAAAACAATTAAAAGGTCATGCTTAATCAATAAAAATATTTCCCGGAAATTTTTGACTGCATCAATTTGCTGTTCGACAAAATTTTACTATCAATTCTATTCATGCAAATATTTTTCAGGCATGGCAATTTGTATTTCCTCTTTTCCATCGGCTTCTTTCGTTCCTGATAAAAATATGTGAATCATGTAACACAAATCAAAAGTTATGTAACGGCTTTGGTTATCAAGGGTATCATTTTTACACTATTCTAAATTAAATAAAATGGAAATCGTAACCAATGAAGTCAGCACAAAAACAAAGTGGAGTATTGACACTTCACATAGCGAAATAGGATTTAAAGTAAAGCACCTGATGATTGCAAATGTCAGGGGCAGATTTACTGAATTTGATGCAAGCATTTATACCACAACCGAAAATTTTTCGAGTGTGGAAATTGATTGCTGGATTAATCCGGCCTCCATTGATACGAATGACAAAAAAAGAGATGAACATGTTAAGAGCGCCGATTTTTTTGATGTCGAAAATTTCAAAGAAATAAATTTCACCGGTGATACTTATAACAGAATTGACGATGATGAAAGTTATGAACTGTGGGGTGAACTCACCATCAAGGGTGTGGCAAAAAAAATAAAACTCATTGTTGAATTTGGAGGCATGATACAGGACCCTTGGGGAAATTTAAAAGCAATTTTCACCATTACCGGAAAAATTAACCGCAAAGATTTCGGACTTAATTGGAATTCAGATTTAAAAGCGGGTGGAATTTTAGTCAGTAATGAAGTATGGATTAATTGCGAAGTGCAATTGATGAAAGTTAAATAAAACTAAAATTCATAAGCAGATAAGAGTTAAAATATTTCAATTGTTTTTGTTAATAGTTATTACAAATAAATTAATTCATAAAAGAAAAAC
>JAHEZG010000002.1:15836-28648 GCA_023251195.1 Chitinophagaceae bacterium
AAGGTGTGCTGTTAAAAAAAACAGACTTGGGTTTTGAAAACGAAGGAGTGCTAAACCCTGCTGTTATTCGGGAAGGAGAAACCATTCATCTTTTTTATCGTGCTGTGAGCAAAGGAAATTATTCGAGCATTGGTTATTGCAAACTGAATGCACCAATGAACATAGCGGAAAGAAAAGATACACCTATACTTTTTCCTCAATTCGAATATGAAACGCATGGTGTGGAAGATCCGCGCATTGTAAAGATTGACGATACCTATTATCTCACTTACACCGCTTACGATGGTGTGAATGCAATGGGCGCACTCGCCACTTCTAAAGATTTAGTTACATGGGAAAAACATGGAATCATTGTTCCTCAGATTACCTATGCTGAATTCAGTCACCTTGCAGGATCAAAAGGAGTTTTGAATGAAAAATATCTTCGTTACAACGAACACGACCGCATAATTGAAAAGCAAGGAAAGAAAGTTTTTATCTGGGACAAGAATGTGATTTTTTTTCCAAGAAGAATAAATGGCAAGTTGCATTTCCTTCATCGCATTCGTCCCGACATACAAATAGTAGACTTCAATAATCTTCAGGAACTTACTGTTGAATTCTGGCAAAATTATTTTTTGCACTTAGAAGAATGTTGCATTGTACTTACACCAAAATACAAACACGAAGTCAGTTACATCGGTGGTGGTTGTCCGCCAATTGAAACCGAACAGGGCTGGTTATTAATTTATCATGGCGTGCATGATACCATAAAAGGGTTTGTGTATTCTGCTTGTGTTGCATTGCTTGATTTAGAAAATCCGCAACTGGAAATTGCGAGGTTACCTTATCCTTTATTTAACCCTGAATATGAATGGGAATTAATTGGGGAAGTAAATAATGTATGCTTCCCAACCGGTGCTGTAGTTATTGACGACACGCTCTACATCTACTACGGTGCAGCCGACGAACAAATTGCCTGTGCTTCTGTGAGTTTATCTGAATTACTAAATGAACTAATGCTAAATCGTAAGAAAAATGAAAACTGAAATCGCTTACAACAATGATGGAAATTTGCTGAGTACATTTTTCCCTAAAGTAATTCAAAGTCATTTGAATGTTATACAGGGTTCTGTTAACAGCACTGCTCTTCCCGAAATTTTATTTATCACTTCGTATCCGCCGCGCGAATGCGGCATTGCCACTTACTCGCAGGATTTAGTGAAGGCATTGGATAATCAGTTCAATCATTCATTCAAAATAAGTTTGTGCCCGCTCGAATCAGAAAACGAAAAACATGATTACACTGAAGAAATAAAATATGTTCTGAACACCGATCATCCGAACTCATTTACACGATTAGCAAAAACAATTAATGAGAATGATGAAATCAGCATTGTAATGATTCAACATGAGTTTGGATTTTTTGCGAAGAGCGAAAATGAATTCAAAGAATTTTTAGACTCACTGATTAAACCCGTGATTATTGTTTTTCATACTGTACTGCCGAATCCTGACGAATCAATGAAAATTAAAGTGCAGCAAATTGCCTCGGTTGCCGAATCAATTATTGTAATGACAAATTCTTCATCAAAAATTTTAACTGAAGTTTATGCTGTGGCTAATGAAAAAATTTCAGTCATCCCACACGGCACACACTTGGTTCCGCATCTGAATAAAGATTTGCTGAAAGTGAAATACAATTTAAAAGGAAAAAAAATACTGAGCACCTTCGGGTTGCTCAGTTCCGGAAAAAGTATTGAAACAACATTGGAAGCATTGCCGGAAATAGTAAAATCAAACCCAGATGTTGTATTTCTCATCATTGGTAAAACACATCCATCCGTTGTAAAACAGGAAGGATACCAGTATCGCAATATGCTGGACGCCATGGTGGTGAAATTGAAATTACAAAATCATGTGCAGTACCTCAATTATTATTTACCGCTACCGGAGTTGCTCGATTATTTACAGTTGACTGATATTTATTTGTTCACTTCCAAGGACCCGAACCAGGCTGTGAGCGGAACATTTTCTTATGCCATGAGTTGCGGTTGTCCCATTATTTCCACTCCCATTCCGCATGCACGCGAAGTGTTGAGTGAGGGTGCCGGAATCATTTTCGATTTTCAAAATTCAACACAACTATCGCAAAGTGTGAATCTTTTATTGAATGATGAATCTCTGCGACAATCATTCAGGGCAAACACATTGCATCAAATTGTTCCAACTGCATGGGAAAATTCTGCTATCGCACATGCGCAGTTGTTCCGCAAAATTGCCATTGATATAAATGCGTCCGATGAAGAATTATTTCTGACCGAAAAAATTTCTTTGCAATATCGTTTACCGGAAATCAGTTTGAAGCATGTAAAAAAAATGACCACTGATTTCGGAATAATTCAGTTTTCAAAGATTAATCAACCAGATATAGATTCAGGTTATACTTTGGATGACAATGCACGCGCGCTTATTGCCATGTGCATGCATTATGAAATTTCAGGTGAGGAATCAGATTTATCAGTCATCCGTACTTATTTAAATTTCATAAAATATTGTCAGCAGCCCGAAGGTTATTTTTTAAATTATGTTGACAGCGACAAAACTTTTACTGAACAAAATAATTCCACCAACCTTGCTGATGCCAATGGAAGAGCCATATGGGCTTTAGGGTTTATGATTTCCAAAAGCGAACTGTTTCAGCCATCATTAATCGCAACAGCGAAAGAAATAATGGAAAAAGCGCTGCAGAATATTATGTCCATTCACTCTACCCGTGCAATGGCTTTTGTTATCAAGGGAGTTTATCTCTACAACAGTGAAATAAAATCTGAACGCAATCTCTCGGTCATCGAATGTTTTGCGCAGCGATTGGCAAATATGTACCAGCACGAAAATGATAAGCAATGGCAGTGGTTCGAAAGCTATCTCACTTACGGCAACAGCATTTTATCTGAAGCCATGTTGTATGCTTACCTAATCACCGGTAATCTTCAATATAAAAAAATAGCGACTGAATCATTTGCCTTTTTATTGTCGCACACTTTCAGCAATGGAAAAATAAAAGTCATCTCAAATAAAAGCTGGCTGCATAAAGGACAAGCAACCGAAAATTTTGGTGAGCAACCCATTGATGTTGCATACACCATTCTCGCACTCAGTAAATTTCACGAAGTGTTTTTCGATGAAGATTATTTAAACAAAATGGAAATTGCATTCAGTTGGTTTCTCGGAAATAATCACCTTCATCAAATCATTTATAATCCTTGCACAGGTGGTTGTTATGATGGTTTGGAAGAAACTCATGTCAACCTCAATCAGGGGGCCGAGTCAACACTGAGCTATTTGATGGCACGCTTAACAATTGAAAATAATATTAACTACAACCACAGTTTATCAAACAATAACCAAATGCAAGTTGTAGAAAGTGTATAGCAGAAAGTGAA
Source organism: Chitinophagaceae bacterium (assembly GCA_023251195.1). Classification (GTDB taxonomy): domain Bacteria; phylum Bacteroidota; class Bacteroidia; order Chitinophagales; family UBA10324; genus UBA10324. Next base: position 19,262 of record JAHEZG010000002.1, read on the forward strand.
ATAATATTTCTCAGCAGTGTTACTGTAATCAGAACACTGCTTTTTTATTTCTCCTTATTTATCAGCAGGGCTACTGTAGTCTGAATCCTGCCTTTCTATTTCCCCTTTCACTCACCCTCGCTCTCGTCCTTGTTTCAAAAAGTGTGAATCATACAACTCTATTCTGTTATTGTGTAACAGATAGCCGCAATCACACCCACACCTTTACATCGTAACAATCGTGTTGCACCTGTCCCGCAGCAATCGGGAAATAAAATTAAAACACATGCAAGAAAACAAAACCGACCAGCAGGTTGCAGGCAACCAGGGCAGTCAACAAAATCAAAACAATCTTGTTAAACAAAATGCACCGAAAAAAGAAAACAACGGAGCGCAGAAATATTCTTCTCCAACAAGCCACGAAGAAATTCCGGCTACTGAAAAAGAACTGATCGACAATGACCATCAACACGATTACAAAGCTCCTGCAGCCGAAAAAAATCATGCCGATGAAAATCATGATCACAAACCAACTGAAGAAACATCGTCTGATAAATTTCAAACACTGAACGAAGAAGCCGACAATACAGAAACACTAACCAGTGAAACCGGCTCTGATTCAAAAGGATAATTATTAGGAATCAAGTACTAAGTTAAAGTGGGGCTGTAAATGCCATAATATTTATCTCCTCACTTTAATTTTTTAAGAAAAAATCAAAATCGAAAAATTAAAATCATGAACAACCTGCTCTATTTAATTGCAGTCATACTGGTCCTCTTCTGGGCAATCGGATTTTTTGCTTACAGTGTTGGCGCCATCATCCACATTCTTTTAGTCATTGCAATTATTGCTGTTCTGCTAAATATCATTCAAGGTCGAAAACTTTTCAAATAAAAATTCAATCAAACAAATTTTAAAAAACCAAACAATCATGAAATCAGGAAATGTATTACTCGGAGTGCTTGCCGGTGTTGCCGCAGGTGCGTTAATGGGAATTTTGTTAGCACCCGACAAGGGAACAAATACCCGCAAAAAACTTTTAACAAAGGGCGGAGACTTCGCTGACGAACTGAAAGAAAAATATGACGAACTCGTTACCACACTTTCAGATAAATACGAAAGCACAAAATCCGAAGCCGAAGCTTTACTCGCAAAAGGAAAAGCAAAATACAGCGAAGTGAAAAAAGAAGTGGTGAATCACACGCCTTAGTTTTTTAAATGTCTTCTTCTATAAATTATTTAGTCTAAAAATTTCACAACTGTTCCCCTCTACCTGAGAGAGGGGTTAGGGGTGAGGTGCTTGGTAAGAAATATTTTTCTGAAGAAGTTCATTCAAGTTTTTTAAAAAAAGAAAGTAGAAAAAAATTTTATTCATGAACAACAATGCAACTCCAATCGAAACGCTTTTCGAAAAAGCCGGCGACTACAGCAAAACAACTATTGAGTTATTAAAGCTCAACGCCATTGACAAATCAGCCGATGTGGTATCCACCTTGGCCGTACAGTTAGTCATCTTCATTGTAGTTGCATTGTTTACTTTGGTTATAAACTTCGGTGTCGCACTCTGGATTGGCGAACTGCTTGGCAAATCGTACTACGGATTTTTTGTGGTCGCAGCATTTTATTTTCTCGTGGCAATAATTGTTTACTCCTTCCGCAATCAATGGATAAAATCACCGCTCAACAATTCCATCATCGCACAATTGCTAAATAAAAACCGCGTATGAAAAAGCAAAATGCATCCGATACATTAAACGAAATGATTGCTGTGTTACAGCAACAACAGGCATTGGAATTAGAAATATTAAAAGACCAGTTTCACATCACTTACGAAAGTCTGAAGCCAGTCAACTTAATAAAAAACACAATAAAGGAAGTAGTAACACTTCCTAACCTGAAAAATAATTTGCTTAACAATGTTATCGGATTAACAACCGGTTTCCTCTCAAAAAAATTAATAGTAGGCGCCACACACAATCCCGTAATAAAATTAGCAGGCACACTTTTACAATTCGCCATTGCCAATGTGGTTGCACGAAATTCCGAATCCATCAAATCAACCGGCGATGTTTTACTTCATCGTATTTTTAAAAAGAAAAAAAATTACTACAACGATGAATATTCCGAAACAGGAAATGCATGACACAAACAGCGCAGAATAATTTTGATAAAAAAATATAGCAACAAAATGTATTCTCTGCGCCTCTGCGTCTCGGCGGTAAAATATTCAGCTAAAGAAAAAATTATCCATTTATGTATTCTCTGCGCCTCTGCGTCTCTGCGGTAAATTATTTCTAACATGAAAAGCACTGCCAAGTCCCTCCTGAAAATCACCCGTGTTGCTGCCCGCCGTTGGTACCACAAAGACCCCTTCATGCAAAGCGCGGTCATTGCCTACTACTCCATCTTCAGCATGCCCGGCTTGCTGGTCATGGTCATAGCAATAGCAACCATTTTTTTCAAACGCGATGCCATCACCGGTCATGTATATAATCAGGTCTCCGCCATCATGGGCCCCGCCACCGCACAACAAGTGCAAGACATGATAATCACCGCCGGCAATACCGACAAATCCATCCTCGCCACCATCATAGGGTTACTCACCATACTCATTGGCGCCACTGGTGTTTTCGTCGAATTACAAAAAGCACTCAACATCATCTGGGAAGTAAAAGCCAAACCACGCAAAGCCATATTCACCCTCCTGCGCACACGGCTTTTTTCATTCGGGTTAATACTATCCGTCGGCTTCCTGCTCCTCATCTCACTCGCCGTCACCACCATACTCGCAGCCATCAGCACCTGGGCACTCAGCCACTGGCCACCCATACTGCTCATCATTTTTCACGCGGTTGATTTCACCATCTCCTTCGCCGTCATCATGTTTCTGTTCGCACTCATATTCAAAATTCTCCCCGATGCAAAAATCAAATGGAACCATGTATGGGTCGGCTCCATCGTCACCGCGCTCCTCTTTCTCCTCGGCAAAACCGCCATCGGCTTCTACCTCAGCCAGACAAATCCCGCCTCGCAATACGGCGCAGCCGGCTCCGTCGTACTCATCCTCCTCTGGGTTTCCTATTCATCCATGATACTTTTTTATGGTGCCGAATTCACCCGCGCCTATGCCGACCACTACTCCGGAAAAATTCACCCGACAGCAGTAGCAGTAAAAGCGCACGGAAGAGAAAAATAAAAAAACACGCTGTGTGATACTGTCGAAGTATTATGGGGTTTGCTTTTTTGAATACAAAAAAGCACCGTGCTTTCCCTTACAATCTTTTGTTTGATTACAAACAAAAGGATTTTCAGTACAATCACTAACCCGAAGCAACAATAAATCTTAAACGAAAACTGTTACACTATATCGTGTGTAGTTGATAGGGTATTTACTCAACCCGTTCTGTAAGAGCATCTGTTTTCTCTCCTAAAAATTCTACCCATGCTTTTTTTATACACGGATAATTTTTTGCTGCTTCAACAAGATTCATAAATGAAATAAGATTTTCTTCAAATCGTTTTGCCAAAGTTTCATCAGCAATTCTTCCTTCGGGTGTAAATGCTTTGTGTGCTGTTGCTAATGAAAACATGTTGGGAAAAACATTTGCTCCAAGATGCTCTAATGGCATTCTTAATGACCATAGTGCTTTGTTGCCACCACCCATTGAAGGAGAAGCCGACATTAGTAAAGCATGATGTTCGTTGAATGGCTGCGGACGAAATCTTGAAACCCAGTCAATAGTATTTTTAAGAAAGCCGGGCATAGAACCATTGTATTCAGGCGATGCAATAATGAAAGCATCAGTTGACAAAATGCGTTTGCGAAATTCTTCTGCTCCTGATGGATGAAAATTATTTGCTTCCAAATCCTGATTGAAGGAAGGACAATCAAACTCACTCATGTTGGCGAAATCAACCACACCATTATTTTTCTCAATTACACTTGCTGCTAATTTTGCCAACTGTGTATTCAGCGAATCATTTCTTAACGATGCTGAAAAAATAAGAAAGCGAATCGGCTCTTGTTGTTTTGTAGTTTCCATTATATTTTTTTATTAAAGTTTATTTCAACCAGTTAATTAAATCTGCAAGCATCAGATTATTTATTTCATGCCCTGCCTGATACTCTTTGAAACTCGGATTGATGTTTAATGTTTTCAAAAAAACATTTGCATCTTTTGCATATTGAATTTGCAATGTGTTGTCGTTTGTTCCGTGTGATATAAAAACTTTCAGTTGTTGCAGTTTTTCTTTCGTTGCAATAAGTGGTTTTATTTCTTCCAATAATCTTCCACTCATTACGGCAATTCCTTTTACTAAATCAGGTCGTGTCAACCCAATACTGTAACTCATAATTGCTCCCTGACTAAATCCACACAAATAGATTTCATTGCTGTTGACTGAATATTTTTCTTTTATCTGCGAAATAAATTTTATCAATGTGGTTCTGCTTTCTTCTTCTTGCTGAAAATTGAAAACTGGTTTACCGGTTGAGAAGTCAACCTGATACCATGCAAAACTATTGCCGCCCAAACTGATTGGTGCTCTTGCAGAAATTACCAAATACTTTTCGGGCAATTGATTGGCGAATGAAAACAAATCTGCTTCGTTGCTTCCAACTCCGTGCAATAAAATAATTGTTGGCGGATGCTCTGATTTTATTTTTGGTTCTCTTACTAAGTATTGAAGAACTGTTGTTGTATCGCTTGCGTTTGTTGTCATGGAAGTAAAAAATAAAATTGTTGCTATTAAGATTTTCATTTTGAATTATGCTTTGTCAATTTTTACTGATGTCATTGTTAATGCACCTGCAACTGCCTTGTCATTAAACAAAGAAATTTTTTCGTTTTCTTCTTTCATTGCTAACGAATAAAGTAAAGGCAAGTAATGTTCAGGTGATGGAATAGCCAAGTCAAACGCTTTGCCCTGCGATTTAAAATTGATAAGTGATTGATGGTCGCCATTCAAAATAAAACTTTTCATTTTTTCGCTTGCTTCTATTGCCCAATCAAAGCCGTATGCATCAGCATTCAATTTATCCCATGCAACCAAACCAAGATTGTGTACCATGTTTCCACTTCCGATTATCAGCACACCCTTATCGCGAAGTGATTTTAATTCTCTTGCCAGATCATAATGATATTGCGGCGGTTGAGAATAATCTAAACTCAATTGAATAACCGGTACATCAGCATTCGGATACAAATGTTTTATCACACTCCATGCGCCATGATCAAGTCCCCATTTATCATCTAAACCAATTTCAGTTTTTCTGATTAATGCTTTTGTTTCTCTTGCTAAGTCAGGACTTCCCGGTGCAGGATATTGAACATCAAATAATGCTTGCGGAAATCCGCCAAAGTCGTGAATGGTAGTTGGCTTTTCCATTGCAGTTACAAATGTTCCCTTAGTTTCCCAGTGGGCCGACACACAGATGATTGCATTGGGTTTCGTAATTGTTTTTCCGATGTTTCTGAATCCGGTAACAAATTCATTTTCCTCAATGGCATTCATCGGGCTGCCATGTCCCAAAAACAGCACGGGCATTTTCTCCGTGCTGTTAAAGGGTGCTGTCATTTTATTTAGTTCGTTCAGTTTCATTGCTGTTCCTGCTAACGGCAGTAGTGCCAGTGATTTTAAAAAATGTTTCCTGTTCATTACTTGAAATTAAAACTTTAAGACAATTCGTTTCAGATTCCTTCAACACTTAACTTACCGGTTACCTTTTGATTACCATTCAGGTCTGGTGCTATAAAAGAATCAACACTTCCTCTTCCTCCACCTGCAATAAGAGAAATAATTGCCAATGCGAAAAGGAGAAAAAAGTATTCCAGCCCTTCGCCTTTGTTTGCCTGGCTCGACCAGTTCATAAAAAATCCATTACTCAAATGTGTTGAGATAACCACACCCACAAAATTTACGATGATGCCTAATGCTGCAATTCGTGTTGCAAACCCTGTGATAAGAAACACTGCACCAAAAAACTCAATTAAAATTACAAGCACTGCAATGATATAAGGCAAGCCAACTGCTACGGTTAAAAAACCCATTGTGCCATTGAAGCCATAGCCACCAAACCAGCCAAAAAGTTTTTGTGCTCCGTGAGCAAATACTACTATGCCTAAGATTAACCTCGCTATTAAAGCGAGGTTATTTTTTGAATCTGTTGCAAATATCTTTTTCATTTTTTTTTGATTTAATTATTTTAAGAAAGTTGTAAAGTAGTTTTTGCTTCTGCTGCTGTAACAGTTTTGCCTAATGCACCAAACTCGTGCAGGTCACCAAAAACTTCCATGCGAATGGATTGATTAACACCGCCAATACTTACCGGCTCAAAACCATTGTCGTTAATTAATTCTTCGATTGCAGCTTCTATGCTTTTTTCATCAGTTGCATAAAACTCAACTGCTTTTTCAGGTTGTTGAAATGAAGCACCTGCAAGTGAACCTGCCCCTAATGAACCTAAAGCTTTCACAAACTTTGCACCGGCAGGAAGCATGGAAGAGAGTATTTCTCCTGATGATTCTTTTTCGCCAATGATTTTTTTGAAGCCACCTTTATCATCAAGACCAATCGGGTTTGATGGGTCAACAATAATTTTACCCTGTAATTCTGCATTGTAAGTGCTGAATAATTCTTGTATAACATTAAAGTAAACTGCAAATACAATTATATCCGCTGCTTTAATTGCATCGCCAACTTCCATGGCAGTTACATTACCACCCAACTTTTCAGCAAGTTCTTTTGCTCCTTGAATTTCCTTGTTTGCAACAATTACTGACCGACCACCTTTTACAAGGTTAGTGACAACTGCAGTTCCAATATTTCCAACACCGATAACTGCTACTTTTAATTTTTCTTTCATGATTTTTTGTTTTTGTATTTGTTTAAAATTTATTTTTTAGTTGTTTGATTTTATTTACCCAAGCCGATTTGATTCATGTAGGTTTGGTTATCCCAGAATAAATGTTCTTCAGTCATTGTGCCGTCTGCTCCCCAAATTCCGATTGTAGCCATTGGCATTTTAAATGCTTTGCCTGTTGGTTGAATAAATTTTCCATTTCCAATAGGCATCGGCAAAGTGAATGTTCCTTCAAACACGCCTGTTACAGCAGTCATGTTTCCTGAACCGAAACGAATGGGATGTTCCTTGATTCTTGTATCAGGAGCATAAACAAACATTGCTTTCAAATCTTCAATGTGTCGTTCAATTCCTGTAGTGATATGTCCGTCAGGCCAATAAACTTTTATGTCTATGGAATGGCTTTCATGCAATCGTGTCCACTCCTGGTTGCTGAACACTGTGTAATCAAGTGTGTCAAACTTTTGCAGACTGGCAGAAATGGTTTTATCGTTTGCCGTCAGTTGTGTAATTTGATTTCTTAGCGAATCAATTTCTGACTGACTTGCAGAATTGTTTCCGCTGTTTGAGCAACTTGTAAATGTTAATGTTGCAGCAATCACTAAAAGTGCTGCCATTGTTTTGATTGTTGTTGTTACCTTTTTCATTTTTGAATTGTTTAACTGTTTTTGAATGATTGATTAAATTGACGATGCAAAAATGCCTTCATTCAAAAGCGATACGGTAACAGAATTCGGAAGAGGTGTTGTAAAATCAGGAAATGAGTTTTCTCATTTCCTCGCGAAACTCAGTAGGTGTTTGCCCTGATTTCTTTTTGAATACATTGGTAAAATATGCTTTTTCATTGTAGCCCAATTCAAAACCAATTTCAGAAATTGATTTGTCGGTGCTGGTCAAAAGGTTTTTTGCTTCAATCAGTTTTCGTGTTTCAATAATTTCAGAAACACTTTGATGTAAAATATTCTGGCAAATAATATTCAGGTTTCTGCCCGACATAAATAATTTCTCTGCATAAAAATCCACACCATCGGGTCTGTGAAAATTCTCCTCTAATATTTTTAAAAAGTTTTTGAAAGTTGTGTTTTGGGTTTTCAGAATTGTTACATCAGCGATTTCCGACTTTCTTCTTTCCGATTCAATCATGGTGAACAATGCACTAAGCAAATGTCTTACTACAGAATAGTCGGGAATTTCTTGCTTCGTTTCGCCATAAATCATTTCACACAATGAAACCAAACGATAAAAGCAATCGCTCTTCTTCATTTGAATGTTTGCATGACCGTGGTAATAGGAATACAACTGAAATGTAGTTTCCGGAATAAACTCACTTTTGAATCGCAATACCCAAAAATCACATTTGCCGTTTTTCAATTGCGGAATCACCCGGTGAACTTTTCCTTTTGTTACAAAACTTACACAAGGAGCATTTATTTTTTCAGATTGGAAATCAATAAAATGTTCAAGCACTCCGTCAATTCCTATAATTAATTCTTCAAAGTCATGTTGATGTGGCTCATCGGGCGAAGCAGATATTTTTTTTGCTTCATCAATTTGCAATCTGAATATTTTGAATAACTCATTCATTAAGTACGAATATAAAAAACCTTAACAAGATTGCGTCAAATCATAATTGCTGTTTCAATAGTTTACAATATCAAGTCAATCCAATTCACACAATATATACACTCAACTCTCTTTTGACACCTTGAATACCTCTGACATATTTGAATTCCCTTCTCCACTCGCCCCTCTCTCTCGTCCCTCCATAAAAGTGTGAATCATGTAACACAAACAAATCATTGTGTAACACTTCACTTCCAAGTCAAACACAATTTTGCCTCACAAAAAAATCAAATTCATGAACACCACAGAAGTAAAAGGAAACTGGAACGAAGCCAAAGGAAAACTCAAACAACAATTCGCCACCCTCACCGACGACGATTTACTTTTCGCTGAAGGAAAGAAAGATGAGATGATTGGAAGAATTCAAATCAAGCTCGGCAAGACCAAAGAAGAAATGCACAAAATCATTTCTGAACTGTAAAATCATTCTTCAAATAATCACGACAATAAAAACAAAATGAAAAAAATACTATTCACCATTGCAGTAGCAATCACATTTACAACCGGAACCATTTTAACCGGCTGCCAGTCATCAGCACAAAAAGAAGATGCAGCAGAACAAAAAGTAGAAGATGCTAAAGAAGATTTGAAAGATGTGCAGCAAGATGCAAACACCGAAGCACAAAAAGTGGCAACCGCCGAAGAGTGGAAAGCATTCCGCAGCGAGACCGAAATAAAAATTCAGAACAACCAGAAGCGCATCGATGATTTGAGAGTGCAACTGAACAAACCCGGAAAAACACTGGATCCCCTTTATGCAAAAAGAATTGAAACACTCGAAAATGAAAACAACGAGTTGCGCATGAGAATGGACAACTACGAAAAATCACAAACCGATTGGGAGAAATTCAAAATGGAATTCAATCACGACCTGGATGAACTCGGTCGTTCTTTGAAAGATTTTACAGTTGACAATAAATAG